>JAJFHB010000363.1 GCA_021775795.1 Hyphomicrobiales bacterium
GCATTTTGGCCGTGTGGCTGCAATGCGCAGCTCCCGCGCCCGGGAGTTGCTGACCGAGCTTGTGCCTGTATTGCTCGACACCCTGGCCAAGACCGGGAATCCGGATCACGCCTTCATCGCTTTTGACAAGTTTCTGTCCGGCCTGCCCGCCGGCATACAGCTCTTTTCGCTCTTCAGATCAAACCCGGCGCTGCTTTCCCTTCTTGCCGACATTCTTGGCTCTGCCCCCCGCCTTGCAGACTTTCTTAGCCGCTATCCAAATGTACTCGATGCTGTCCTTGATCCAGGGTTTTTTGGTGCTCTGCCGGATCGTGATGCGGTTCGGCGTGCTGTTCTGCGCGCAACTTCTGAAGCAGATTCATACGAGGATCTTCTGGATCGCCTTCGCGTTCACGGTCGTGAGCAGCGGTTCCGCATTGGCGTCCGGGTTCTCTCAGACACGTTTGCCGCGGAGGAAGCAGGAGCGTCCTACAGCATGCTCGCCGATGTACTCATCAACCATACCTGCGAGAAGGTGCGTAAAGAGTTCGAGAGTCGCCATGGCACGATTGCCTCGGGCGATCTTGCGGTAATTGCTATGGGCCGCCTCGGTGGCGAGGATATGACAGCGACATCCGATCTGGATTTGATGCTGATCTACGATCATGATCCAGAGTGTTCGCAATCCGATGGTGATAAGCCATTGATGACGTCTCAATATTACACGCGATTGACACAACGGCTTATCAACGCCCTTTCTGCCCAGACATCTCAGGGTCGCCTCTACGAAGTGGATATGCGTCTACGCCCCTCAGGCAACAAGGGGCCGATCGCCACGCACATCGACAGCTTCATCGACTATCATCAGGAATCAGCCTGGACATGGGAACGCATGGCCCTGACGCGCGCCCGCGCTATAGACACAAACTCTCCGTTGTCTGCCCGATTCACAACGTCGGTCCATGAGGCTCTCTGTCGGGCAAGCAATCATGACGCGGTGGCAAAAGATGTCGTCGATATGCGGGAGCGTATCTGGCAGGAAAAGCCAGCCTTTGGGAAATGGGATCTGAAGCATGTGCGAGGTGGTCTCGTCGATGTTGAGTTCATCTGTCAGTTCTTGCAACTGGTTCATGCTCATCACGCACCCGACATTCTTGACCAGAATGTTCAAAGAAGTATCCGGAAGTTCGAAGAAAAAGGGATAGTCGATTCCAGTGTCGCGTCGCAGCTCCTGTCCGCCTACAGCTTGATGACGACCCTCAACCAAATTCTGAGGTTGTGTCTGCAAGAGGCATTTGAGCCAAGGCATGCGCCGGAAGGGCTTCGGTCATTGCTCTTGCGGGCATCAGAAATGCCACATCTTCTGATATTGGATTCATCTCTGGCTGATGCTCAGGAATCGGTCAAAAGCATTTATGATCAAATACTTACAGAGAATACGTGACATCAATCGATAGTTCCATAAGACGCCAAGTGAATCAGTTTCTCAACTTTGTCATCTGCGGGCGACGGATATCTACGTCGCCATACGTTCAATCTCTAGAACAGCGACGACGGCACAATTTCGATCGGCGCACTTCCAGGTTAAACCGCTACTTGATGTAAGGATTAGAGAAAATGAGCAGCAAATCACTTCCTCTCAAACTGACCTTCGCCCTCGTCGGCACAATGATGGTGCTGGGTGGAGCAGTCTATGCTTCCGGCGCCCATCGCGGAGGTCATATGTTTGATCGCATTGATGCAAATGGTGACGATACTATTACGCGAGATGAGTTAAGCCCAGTGGCGGAGAAGCGATTTGCGCGCTTCGATGGCGATGAAGATGGTGTTGTCACGAGCGCAGAAATTGATGCCTATCTCATGCGCCGGGTCGAGCGCCGGCGGGATCATATTCTCAGCCGTTTCGACACAGATGCGGATGGGAATGTTACTCTCACTGAACTCGATGCCAGCATTACCGATATGTTTGAGCGAGCCGATGCTGACGATGACGGACAGCTGTCACGGGAAGAGGCACGGTCTGCGCACTCGGAAATGCATGGCAACCGTCATGGTGATGACGACCAGGACAGTGATCAATAGTTGAACGGAAGGGCGACGCGTGTCGGCGCCAGAAGTGCTCAGTCCATCCTTGGCTTCACAGGCGGATCCAGCTTCGGCAGGGTCCGCCCCGGCGCCTGCGCGCCAACACGAGATGTCTCTCGTGCAGCGCATCTCGGATGGTGATCGCGCCGCGCTTGATGAGGCTGCACAGTCAAATTTTGGCAAGGTGTATTCGGTAGCACGCCGGATGCTTGGAGATGCCGCAGAGGCCGAAGACATGGCGCAAGAGGCGTTTCTTAAACTGTGGAAATCGCCACCAGTGCTGACTGACGATGGAGCCAGACTTTCAACGTGGCTCTACAGGGTCACAGCCAATCTCTGTATCGACTTTGTCCGTAAGAGACGGCCGGGCCAGATAGAAGAAGGCTTCGATGTGGCATCGGATGAAACGGGCGCCGAAGAGAAAGTTGCCGAAAAACAGACTTCGGATGCGGTTGGTGAGGCATTGACCCTGTTGCCGTTGAGACAACGTACAGCGTTGGTATTGACCTACTACGAGGGCCTGTCGAACCGTGACGCTTCTGAGATTTTAGGCATCAGTGTTGATGCGCTTGAATCACTGCTTGCCCGGGCGAGGCGCGCCTTGAAACAGCAACTGGAAAGTCACTGGCGTGAGATGCTCGATACACTGGAGACGGCCCGTCCGTGAAGGGACGGGGTTGTCAGGAGAAATGTGATGACGACAAAAACACCGCCTCAAGGCAACCGGGACAAGCGCCCGCTCGCAGAGATCATTTCGATCTACGGTGTGGACCCTGGAAAATGGCCGGCTGAGTACGCAAAGCGTTACGAAACCGCGGGCGAAGATGTGCAGGTGGGGGCGTTACTGAGGCAGGAAGAGGCGCTTGATCGTCTTCTCGATGCCCTGCCGGGAGCACCGGTTCCAGATGGTGCCATCGACAGACTGCTGGCTCGCGTCGGCGATGAAGCCAAAGTCACCGATGACAGTGTGGTTGTGCCATTTGCACCACCAACGCGTCGCAGCGGTTACGCCGACGGATCAGGGGTTCATTCGAGGCTGCGTCCGGCCGCTGCATTGCTGGCCGCTTCGTTGTTGGTCGGCGTCTATGTTGGCCAATCGGATCTGCTGAGCAGTACGACAGGCAGTTTTTTCACAACAATTGATTCCAGCTCTGATGTTGTAGAGGAGGCATTTTACTGGCTGTCCCTCGACGAGAGCATTCTGACTGAGGGAATTCTATGACCGACAATTCACACGCAGACAATGAGCCAAGCCCTGACACCACTCCCACGGGGCCGGAAGCGCCGAGCAAGCCAAAATCTGGTCGTTGGCTACGGATAGCTCTTGTAGTCTCACTTGCCTTCAATCTCTTGTTCGTGGGCTTCGCTGGCACACGTGCATACATGCATCACTCGGGCCGCCACCATGCTGCTGGTCAACTGGGGCAGGTCATGTCGGAAACGCGACGCTTCATCTGGAGTTTGCCACGCGAACGGCGCCACGAATTGAAGGATCTTGCTCTGGAAAGCCGTGAGGCGTTTCGAAGTGAGCGCGAGAACATTGAGGAGGCCATGCGCGTCCTGGCGGAAACCATGGCGGCGGATGATTTTACAGAGGAAAGCCTGAATGCCGCGCTGCTTGAACTAGAAAACAGGGCAGGCGGCCTGGTCAGCCGAGGAGGAGAAACGCTTTCGTTGCTTCTGCTCTCACTCAGCGATGAAGAGCGTCATGATTTATCCGAAAGAATGCTTACGCGCTTGGACTGAACGATGACCGCGGTGCGAAGGCGCCGATTGTTCAGGATTGCAGCAGTTCAAGCGTCTCATACACCTCACGGCGTATTTGGTCGTCATCGGTAGCTGGTTCGAGCGCTTTTTCGAAGGGCAGGGTGAAGCTCACAGTCGTTCCCACATTCTCCTGGCTTTCGATGCTGAACTGGCCGTCATGCAATTCGATCAGTGATTTTGAGATCGCCAGTCCAAGACCGCTGCCTCCGCGCGACTTGGTCATTTGATTTTCGACCTGCTCAAATGGAGTGCCAAGCTTGTCGATATCCTTGGCCGGAATGCCGATGCCCGTGTCGGTGATTGAAACACGCATGGAAGACGGCGCGGCAACGG
>JAJFHB010000364.1 GCA_021775795.1 Hyphomicrobiales bacterium
CCAGCTCGCCAGCGCGATCTTCATTAGCAAATAGCGTTTTCGGGAAACACCCAACCAAAAGGCGTCGTCCCAGATTACGGGGGCGGCGCCTTTTTTCTTGCAGCTCAGTTATGTCAGTCCCTGGCCCAACAGATCATGGAAAGAAAACGCAAAGGCAGCGAGATCAGAGCTTCGGGACCGTGGGGCTTGTCAGCATCAAAAAAAAGAGAATCGCCGCTCCTGAGTTCATAGACTGTGTCGGCGTGCCTGTAATTGACGGCACCCTCCAGAACATAGAGAAACTCCAGACCGGCGTGTTGAAACCTTGGAAACACGTCCGAGGCTTCCGTTATGGTGATGAGATAAGGTTCCACGGCGAGCATTGGATGGGTGGAATGGCCGAGCAGTTCATATTGATGGCCCGCGCGCGTGCCGCGCCGCTCAATCTTCAACCCTTCGTTTGCACGCACATGCATGGCGTCGCTGACTTCGTCATAGCTGGCAAATAGGGCTGTGACCGGCACTTTCAAAGCGTTGGATAACGAGCGAAGTGTTGCCAGGGACGGTGAAGTGAGCCCGTTCTCGATTTTTGAAAGCATGCCAGCGGAGAGGTCGGCCTGGCCTGCCAGATCGACGACGGTTATCCCGAGCTTTTTGCGATAGCCGCGTACCTGGCGCCCAATCGCTTCTTCCAGGCGATTATCTTTCGTCCCGATCAGCTCGTGCGGATCTTGCATTTGCGGAGCATGCGTTTGTTTGACCATACGTCTTTTGGCTTTCGCTGAACTTCCCGGCTCATTTAACAGCCTGTTCGGTCTCCATCAACCATAGCTGCGGTGCTTGCCGTCGCAAACTCTACGCACGTGTCGCAATTTTGCTGAGCACAGAATGCAGCCGGTATTCAATGTGACTGCTGGATCTTCAGCACCGCACATTTTTCGAAATTCTTCGGTCCCCACTACGCTTCGAAGGAGCCTGACCCAATGAACGTGCCATTTGAACTGAATTCACGCGCATCATCAATCGACAGCGCCATGCCCCGGCTGCAGCATTGGCAAAATGGGGAAAAGGCACAGGGGACATTCTCATCGTCTGAAATGGACCGTCGCCACGCCGCCATGCGCCGGCACATGGCGGCTGAAAACATTGATGCCTGCCTTTTCACCTCCTATCACGGCATCTGTTATTTTGGTGACTTTCTCTATTGCCGGTTCGGGCGCAAGTACGGTCTCGTGATCACTCATGACGGCGTAACTTCTGTCTCGGCTGCAATTGATGGTTCGCAACCCTGGCGCCGCACCCGCGGCGACAACATCATCTACACCGACTGGAACCGCGATAACTATTGGTATGCGGTTCGGTCTCTCTGCCCTGCGCGAGGCAGGCTTGGAATAGAATTCGACGATGCGAATCTCGAGTTCCGACAGGCGCTTTCGCAAGAAATGCCAGATGTAGACATTGTCGATGTTTCTGCAGCGGCAATGCAATTACGTTTGATCAAGTCTACAGAAGAAATCGAACATATTGCCGCCATGGCTGAAATCGCAGACCTGGGTGGCGCAGCATGCGTTGAAGCAACCGCCGTTGGTGTTGCGGAGTTCGAAGTGGCTGCGCATTCCACCAACACGATGGTTCGCGCCATTGCTGCCCGATGGCCACATGCAGAATTGATGGATACCTGGACCTGGTTCCAGTCAGGCATCAACACAGATGGCGCACACAATCCGTTGACAAGCCGGCGCATTGAGGCCGGTGACATTTTAAGCCTCAACTGTTTTCCCATGGTTGGTGGTTACTATGTTGCACTGGAGCGCACCCTCTTCGCAGAGTTTGCATCGGCTGAGCATGAGCGTTTGTGGGCGATCAACTGCGAAGTGCATGACGCAGGCAAAAATCTCTTGCGTCCGGGTGCCCTGTGTTCGGATGTGGCGCGCCAATTGAACGAAATCTATGCGTCCTATGGTGTGTTGCAGCATCGTACGTTTGGGTACGGTCATTCGTTTGGAGTGCTCTGCCATTACTATGGCCGCGAAGCAGCGCTTGAGTTGCGCGAGGACTCACAAACGGTGCTGGAACCGGGAATGGTTGTTTCCATGGAACCCATGATCATGCTGCCCGAAACCATGCCCGGGGCAGGCGGATACCGTGAACACGACATTCTGGTAATCACCGAAGAGGGCAATCAAAACCTGACCGGATTTCCCTACGGCCCCGAACACAACGTGGTTCAGTCATAAAAATTCACAGCGCATAGAAACGAAAATTGGCAGATTTGCGCCGCTGCGGAGGAGGGACCAGATTCGCAAGCTGTGAAAAATCGTTGTCAAGCACATCACATTATCGACATACTTTCTTAATCGCGCTATAGCTTGCACTGTGGAGTGGGGTTCGACTTAAGAATAAGAAACTCTACGTTGGGGCGTTGAACATAAGGGGCTGTCGCATGGCAGAAGGAGCTGCAAACGGCGAAATCGCTGTTCGCTTCGATGGGGTCCAGAAAAGTTATGATGGCGAGATACTCGTCGTCAAAGACCTCAATCTTGATATTGCACGCGGGGAATTCTTGACAATGTTGGGCCCATCCGGGTCTGGCAAGACAACATGTCTCATGATGCTTGCTGGCTTCGAGCCGGCAACCCACGGCGAAATTTTTCTGAATGACCGGCCGATTAATAACGTGCCGCCACACCGCCGGGAGATCGGCATGGTGTTTCAGAATTACGCCCTGTTCCCGCACATGACGGTAGCCGAGAATCTGGCTTTCCCTCTCATAGTTCGCAAAATGAACCAGACGGATGTGGACGCCAAGGTCAAGCGCGCACTCGAGATGGTTGAGATGCCGGCGTTCGGCGGCCGCAGGCCCGCACAGCTTTCAGGCGGCCAGCAGCAACGTGTTGCTGTGGCCCGTGCGCTCGTGTTTGAGCCTGAGCTGGTGCTGATGGACGAACCTCTCGGGGCGCTCGACAAGCAACTGCGCGAGCAGATGCAATATGAGATCAAACACATCCACGAAAGCCTGGGTGTGACGGTGGTTTATGTAACACATGACCAATCCGAAGCCCTCACAATGTCCAACCGTATTGCGGTGTTCAATGATGGTGTGATCCAACAGCTCTCTTCGCCGGAAACTCTGTATGAACTTCCTGACAACAGCTTCGTTGCGCAGTTCATCGGTGAAAACAACAAGCTTGAGGGTGTTGTCGAAAGTATTGACAAGGACGACACCTGCACGGTGAAGCTCGATTCAGGACAGGTTGTGAAGTCGCTGAAAATCAACGTGAATCAGAAGGGCGACCGTACAATGTTGTCGTTACGCCCGGAACGCGTTGTGATCGAACCTAAGAAGGGTGAGGTGCCTAATATTCTCGAAGGCACAATCGAGGAACTGATTTACCTCGGCGATCACATCCGCACGCGGATGACTGTCGCTGGACATAACGATTTTATCGTCAAGGTTCCCAACACCTACGGGCATAAGCCGCTCAAGGAAGGTTCCGTGTCGAAAATCGGTTGGCAGACACAAGATTGCCGCGCATTGGATTACTACACCGGTCCGATTGAATAGATTTTGTTAAAGGGGCGCCCGTTGCGGCGCTCTCGTACGTCTATCGCGTACATGGGGAAAATTTGAGAGGCAGACACTTATGGTTGACGCGACGGTTCAGCAGTCACAGGTGGCGCTTACTGACGATGGTATACCGCTAAAAACGAAGCTGGCTCGCGCCACGCGGCGCCAGAAACTTCGGGCACTGGGGTTGGTATTACCTCTGGTTCTCTTTGTGCTCATCACCTTCGTTTATCCCATTGGCGATATGCTTATAAGAGGCTTTTACGATCCGCTCGTGAGCGAAGTGCTGGTCCGAACCGGCGATGTGATTGATGAGTGGGACGGCACAGACCTTCCAAGTGAAGAGGTCTATGAAGCATTCTCGCTGGATCTTCAGGAAGCCGCGGCGGCGCGTGATCACGGCAAATTTGCCCTGAGATTGAACTTCATATTGCCCGGCACAAGAAGCCTCATTATGTCAACCGGTCGAAAGGCCAAAAACCTCGACCCTGCGGAAATTGACAATTATCAGGCATACCTCGTCGATATTAATGACGAATGGGGAGAACGGGAAGTTTGGGCGGCGATCAAGCGGCTCACAAACCCGATCCAGCTTGACTACTATGCCAATGCCATAGACATGCGGATCGATGTGGATGGCTCCTTCGTGAGCCAGGCCGAAGAGCAGCGCATCTACCTCACACTCTACTGGCGAACGCTGTGGATGAGTGCGTTGGTCATGGGGCTTTGCCTGCTGCTTGCCTATCCGCTTTCCTATTGGTTGTCGGTACTGCCCCTGCGGCTGAGTAACCTCCTTTTGATCATGGTTCTGCTGCCGTTCTGGACCTCCCTTCTGGTGAGGACGACGGCGTGGATCTCGCTGCTGCAAGAGCAGGGGATAATCAATGATGTCCTTGTAGGGATAGGATTGCTGGACGATGATTCGCGCGTGCGAATGATCTACAACGAGGCGGGCACAATCATTGCCATGACGCACATCTTGCTGCCCTTTATGGTCTTGCCGCTATTCAGTGTGATGCGGACAATTCCGCCAAGTTATATGCGGGCGGCCCGCTCGCTGGGCGCCAATCAGGTTTACGCCTATGTGAAGATCTACATGCCACTGACGCTGCCTGGTGTGGCTGCGGGGTCGCTGCTCGTGTTCATTCTGTCGATTGGATACTACATCACACCGGCATTGGTCGGCGGGCAGCGCGGACAGTTGATTTCAAATCTGATCGCAACGCATATCCAGTTGACGCAAAATTGGTCTCTGGCTGCTGCACTTGGTGCGATACTGCTGGCCGGCGTTCTGATCTGTTACTGGATGTACAACAAGCTTATCGGCGTGGACAATTTGAAGCTCGGCTAACACGGGCGCGATTTAGAACGAAGAGCACTAACGGAGAGGGACGATAATTCATGGCACCGCCACCTTATGCCGGAGTTGGAGAGCGGGTTTGGTATTATAGCTTCCGCACGTTTTGCAGCGCTTTGCTCATATTCCTGATCCTGCCGATCCTTATTATCATCCCGCTGTCGTTCAACACGCAGCCCTATTTCTCATTCAATCCCACCATGTTTGGGATTGACGAATGCACCGGCGAGTTTCGTCCGTTCTCGGTTTCCGAGATAGAGACTTCTTATCGGGCGGGCGGCTCACTGGATGATGCTGAAGTAGCAGAATGTCTGGATGCGCGGATTGAGATTTGGGAGAAGGATCAAACAGACGCCGGTAATACAGATCTGGTTTGGACCGGCGAAGGCGCCTTGTCTGAAGCCTACTCCATGCGCTGGTACATGAGCATTTTCACCAAAGGCATGAAGAACCCGGATCTGGAAGACTTTTCGTGGGAATGGTGGAAGGACAGTGGCGCTAATAGTCAGTGGGTTCATTCCGCCAAAAACAGCGTCATCATCGCTTTCTTCGCTACCATAGTTGCCGCAACTCTTGGGACACTTGCAGCCCTTGGGTTAAGTCAGGCCAATATGCCCTATCGAAATCTGTTCATGGGGTTGTTGATCTCGCCGATGATCGTGCCAATCATCATCACATCTGTGGGGCTGTTCTTTTTCTACAACACGATATCGATACCCTATACGCCGTATGAAGGGGGGCTGAATTTCTCAATTCTCGGTATCGTCCTGGCGCATGCTCTCCTGGGAACACCGTTTGTGGTGATCACCGTGACGGCGACGCTTATGGGCTTCGACCGCAGCCTCATTCGGGCCGGTGAAAATCTTGGCGCCACGCCGCGGACTGTGTTCTTCAAGGTCATCATGCCGCTTATTCTTCCGGGCATCATTTCCGGCGCCCTGTTTGCGTTCATCACATCATTTGATGAAGTCGTCGCCGTCATCTTCATGGCGGGATATGAGCAGAGAACCATTCCGCGCCAGATGTGGGCAGGTATTCGTGAGCAGATCAGCCCGACCATCCTTTCGGTGGCCACAATTCTGGTGTGTATTTCGATCTGTCTGCTGACCACCGTGGAACTCCTGCGCCGCCGCAGTGAAAAGCTTCGCGGGCTGTCTCCGGGCTAGAAATTGGGAACGGGTTGTTGTTGGAAGTAGAATGAAGGCCGGGCCATATCGATCGATGCGATGGTTTTGGCGTGGACACGCGACAACCCTTTTTCTCCTCGCAGGTCTGCTAAGCGCAATTGGACTGTTCCGTGGCGATGTTGTGCGCGTAGAGGCGCAAAGTGTCGGGGCCGTAGATCTTGCTCTGGTTCTCGCTATCGACTGTTCCTACAGCGTCGACATGGCAGAGTTTCAGCTGCAAATAAACGGTATGGCGGAAGCGTTCCGCCGCCCCGAGATCCATGAGGCAATTGCAGGCGGCCCCTACGGACGTATTGCTGTTTCCGTTGTCCAGTGGTCAGACATGGAACATCAGGCCCTTGTCATTCCATGGGCCATTGTCTCGGGTGCCGATAGCGCTGAGCAGCTTGCCCAGTTCATTGAAGTTCTTCCACGCTCTCTCGCAGAAGGAGGAACATCCATAGGACATGCCATCAGGTATAGCGCTCAACTCCTCAACAACGCCCCGTTTCTGGCGGAGCGCCAGGTCATAGATATTGCTGCAGATGGGCGCAACAACAATGGCGGCGACCCAAGACCGGTTCGCGATGCAGTGGTGGCGCAGGGCATGACCATCAACGGCTTGTCGATCCTCAATGAAGTCCCAACGCTGGATAAATACTTCGAGCGCTATATCACGGGGGGGCCTGCCAACTTCGTGATCGTGGCGAATGACTACAGTGCCTACAGTGCTGCGATCTTCCGCAAGCTCATGCGCGAAATTGTTGGACCCCAGGTTTCCTGAGGGTGTTGTGATCGCTTCCATATAAACCCGAAAAGCCCTAACTTGCATGTCTAATGCGCACCGTTACTGAAGCTCAGGTCCACAAGTGTCTCGACTATCCGCGTCTTGTTGCAGCGCTTCAACGAGCACATCGCGGCGAGAAACCTCTGGTTGGACGCTCGGAAGTTCATCATCAAAAAGACGAGCAGACACGGCAGAGCTTCCTGAACCTGCCGGCCTGGCTGCCCGATAAGGCAATGGGGCTTAAATCGATCTCGGTAATGCCCGGCAATGAAACGGCACATAATCTGCCCACCGTACATGCGGTCTACCTTTTGTTTGACGGTGTGACAGGTGAACCGAGCGCAGTTATCGACGGCACGTCGCTTACACTGCGAAAAACCGCGGCCGACTCTGCTCTCGGCTCCATGCTGCTTTCAGCTCCCGACGTTTCGTCCATGCTGATGGTTGGAGCCGGGGCAATGGCGCCACACCTTGTTGCTGCCCACAGGGCGGTCCGGCCTTCCATTTCGAAAATCATGGTGTGGAACCGTACGGCTCACAAGGCTGATCTGCTTGTCCATGACCTTGTTGCCAGCGGCATTGACGCAACGCGGGTCGATGATCTGCGTGAGCCCGCGATGCAGGCGGATCTGATTTGTTGTGCGACCAGTTCCACAAAACCGGTAATTGAGGGTGCCTGGCTCCGCCCGGGGACCCATCTCGATCTGGTGGGCAGTTTTACTGCAGACATGCGCGAAACTGACGACGACGTGGTGCGCCGGGCCGATATCTATGTTGATTCACGCTGGTTCGCGATCGATGAACCAGGTGATCTGGTGCAACCTATCAAGTCCGGTGTCATAAGCGCCGATGATGTTCGAGGTGACCTGTTCGACTTGTGTGCCACAGACTATGTCGTTGATCGGAATGACGAGACGATTACGTTTTTCAAGAATGGCGGCGGCGCTCACCTTGATCTGTTCACAGCACTGCATCTCATCAACGAACTTGAGAGCTGAATGGATGGGTCATGATCCGATGTTGCGGCCCCCTTCCGCCAATGGGTGCCTTTCATGACGGTGTCCCTGCTGGATTCACAAATCTTTGGCAATTTGTTTTGCACCGGTGAAATGCGCGAAACATTCAGCGACAATATGCGCTTTCAGCGCATGGCTGACGTTGAGGCCGCGTTGGCAAGAGTGCAGGCCCGACTGGGCGTCATTCCGCCCGAAGTCGCCGATCCCATCACCGATGCCGCCGATGCCGCGAGATTTGATCTCTCCGCACTCCGAGAGCAGACAGAACGGGTCGGTTATCCAGCTGTAGCGCTTGTGAAGGAAATGAGCCGCCTCGCCGGTGATGATGCGGCCGCCTACATTCATTGGGGAGCAACAACCCAGGACATCATGGACACGGGCCTGGTGCTTCAGATGCGTGATGGCCTTGGCCATCTGTCTGCCGATCTTGACAGCTTGATCGACGCTCTTGCCGATCACTCAGAAAGCCATCGCTCAACCGTGATGGCCGGCCGCACGCACATGCAGCATGCTTTGCCGATTACTTTTGGCTTCAAGTGTGCAACCTGGCTTGCACCCCTTCTTCGCATTCGAACACGTCTGGCAGCGACCAAGAGATCAGCACTCCTGCTGCAGTTTTCCGGAGCTGTCGGCACGCTTGCGTCCCTGGAAGGAAAGGGAAAGGCCGTATCAGAAGCGCTTGCAGATGAACTTCAGCTGCCCCTTGCACCGGCCTCCTGGCATTCGGGACGTGATGGCCTTGCCATGATTGCGGCAGACTTGTCCGTGCTCTGTGGTGTCCTCGCTAAACCGGCGCAGGATATTGCTCTCCTCATGCAAACCGAAATCGGTGAACTGTCTGAACCTGCCGCACCGGGCAGGGGAGGCTCGAGCACGATGCCGCAAAAACGCAATCCTGTTCTGTGCGAGTATGTTCTTGCGGCTACACGCAACGTGCACGCGCTGTCCGGTGTCATGTTCGGGGCACTTGTTTCAGATCACGAACGCGCCACGGGCCCCTGGCACAGCGAATGGCTGGCACTCCCTCAAATGTTTGCGCTCACCTCGGGCGCCCTGAGACACATGCTGCAAATTGCTCAGGGACTTGAGGTGAGAGCTGATACCATGCGCCGCAATCTTGACCTCACCGGCGGACTCATACTGGCAGAGGCGATAATGATGGCGCTGGCACCACACACGGGACGCGAAACGGCACACGATATTGTCGAAGAGATCTGTCACCGGACAAACGCATCCAGCACTTCATTCAGGGATCTTCTG
>JAJFHB010000365.1 GCA_021775795.1 Hyphomicrobiales bacterium
TCGCGCAATCTGCTTGCCCTCTTTTGTGATCGTTTCGGGATTGAATCGGGCAAGAACAGGTCGAAAGAAAAGAAAATCCTCAACACCATTGAGGAGGCTCTGCAAGAGGTTCCAAGCCTTGGTGAAGACCGTATTCTGCGTCGCTTCATCAATGCAATTCTGGCGAGCCTGCGAACCAACTTCTTCCAACTTGACAAAGACGGTTGTCAGCGGCCGGCCATTGCCGTGAAGTTTCGCAGTTCGGAAGTTGAAGAGCTTCCGGAGCCAAAACCCTATGCGGAAATATTTGTCTATTCGCCGGATGTTGAAGGCGTGCATCTGCGGTTTGGTAAAATTGCCCGCGGTGGCTTGCGGTGGTCTGACCGGCCGGAGGATTTCCGCACGGAAGTCCTGGGTCTGGTGAAGGCGCAGCAAGTAAAAAATGCAGTGATCGTGCCGGTCGGATCCAAAGGCGGGTTCGTGCCGAAAAAGCTTTCGGCGGCAACGACACGCGATGACTTTATGGCTGAAGGTATCCGCTGCTACAAAATTTTCATATCAAGCCTGCTCGATGTGACCGACAATCTGACCGCTGACAAGGTGAAGCATCCCGTCAACGTGGTCCGTCACGATGACAATGATCCCTATCTGGTGGTTGCCGCAGACAAAGGCACTGCGACCTTTTCCGATATCGCAAACGGTATTTCGGAAGAGCGTGGCCATTGGCTCAGTGATGCCTTTGCGTCTGGCGGCTCGGCTGGATATGACCACAAGAAAATGGGCATCACGGCACGTGGTGGCTGGGAGGCCGTGAAGCGGCATTTCCGGGAGATGGACTGGGACATACAGTCCACGCCGTTCACCGTCATTGGGGTGGGCGATATGTCCGGAGATGTCTTCGGCAATGGCATGCTCTTGTCGAAACACATCAAACTGGTGGCGGCCTTCGATCACCGGGACATTTTCATAGACCCGGATCCGGAAACGGCGGCAAACTGGAAAGAGCGGATGCGCCTCTTCAAGGCCGCACGGCTTACCTGGCAGGACTATGACAAGTCATTGATGAGTAAGGGCGGGGCAATCTACAGCCGCTCACTGAAATCCCTCGATCTCTCAGACGAGATCATGAAGCTGACGGGATTGCGTAACCGCAAGGTAACGCCGATCGAACTCATTCAGGCGCTGTTGCGCGCGGAAGCTGACCTTCTGTGGTTTGGGGGAATAGGCACCTACATTCGGGCAACCACCGAAACGGATGATGATGCCGGTGACCGTGCGAATGATGCGCTTAGAATTACCGCACCGGAACTGAAAGTGAAGGTCATTGGCGAGGGCGCCAACCTTGGCCTGACACAACTTTCCCGTATCGAGTTTGCTCAAAATGGCGGTCGTGTGAACACCGACGCCGTTGACAATTCGGCAGGCGTCAATTCCTCCGACGTGGAGGTCAACATCAAGATTGCCCTTGGCGCTGCCGAGGAAGCGGGCCTTCTGACCCGGCCTGCCCGTAACAAGCTTCTTGCTGAAATGACCGACGAAGTGGCAAATCTCTGTCTGCGCAACAACTATATGCAAAGCCTGAGCATTTCCCTTGCCGAAAAGCAGGGCCGCGAGGAGATGGGCTTTAATCTAAGATTGATGCGCAATCTGGAGCAGGCAGGATTGCTTGACCGCGCCATTGAATTTTTGCCGGATGATCTGGAAATGACGGAGCGGGAACAGCGTGGCGAGGCGCTCGTGCGTCCTGAACTGTCCGTTCTCCTCGCCTATGCCAAGATCACGGCATACGATGAAATTCTCGCAACCTCGCTCCCCGATCAACCCTATCTTGGGCGTGAACTTGTGGCTTACTTCCCGAGCCGCTTGCAAAAGCGTTTTCCCGAGCAGATCGAGGGGCATAGATTGCGGCGGGAAATCATAGCAACCCGGCTCGTGAACCGCATGATCAACCGGGGCGGCCCCACCTACGTGAGCCGTCTGCGCGATGATACCGGTGCAGGCATTGCCGAAATCTCCAGCGCTTTCATTCTGGCGCATGACTGTTTTGATTTTGCCGGACTGCATGCGCGGGTAGATGCGCTCGATACAAAGATTGCCAGCGCTGTGCAATTGGAGTTGTACGAGACATTTCAGAAACTTCTGCGCCAGCAGACAATGTGGTTCCTGCGTAATGTGGCGGTCACGGGCGAGCTTGGCGGATATGTCTCCCATTATCGCGACGGCATTGACGCTCTTGATAAGGTTCTGGACAAGGTGCTGCCGGCTTCTGCTCTTGCCGCCCTAGATAAGGCGCACAAGGCCTTGCACACGCAAGGTGTCCCCCGGGATTTGGCAGCCACGATTGCCCGCCTGTCGTTCCTGTCGAGAGCGCCGGACATTGTGCTCGTAGCGGCGCAGAACAACTGGCCTATTTCTGCAGTTGCCCGGGTATTTTTCGGTCTTGGTGCGGAGCTCAACATCGACAACATTGCAGAGCGGGCATCGGATGCCGCTGCACAGGACTATTTTGAGCGACTGGCGCTTGGACGCACTATTGATGGCATCTACGCCTCGCAGCGTACGTTGTCGGCAGAGATCCTCTCGCTGTCTGGCAAGAATACCGCAAAGGCGTGGGAAAGCTGGACAAAGAGCAATGGTGATGCGCTGACGCGGGTGCGTGGGGCCATCGAGGAAATGGTGATGGGTGATGTTTCTCTGGCAAAACTCACTGTGGCCAGCAGTTACCTGACGGATCTTTCCGCCAAGTAGGCGCTCTCTTCAAAGAGTTGTGCGTCGCCAAGGCCTTCTCATTGACGTAAGGTTCCCCCCTTCAGGGTTTGTCCTGCGTTTATGAGGAGGTGAGTTATGGCAGTGCATAAGGTAATCGAATTGATGGCGGAATCTTCCAAAGGCTGGGAAGAGGCTGCCCAGGCTGCAGTCACGGAAGCATCCAAGACCGTCAAGGGCATCAAGTCAGTTTGGCTCAAAGATATGTCCGCTGAAGTTGACGACGACGGCAACATTCAGAAGTATCGCGTCAACTGCAAGATGACCTTCGAAATCAAGTAAAGCCCGGTACTGCGCCGCCCTAGACCGTTTCCGTATCAACGTGAAACGATCTAGTGGCGGAAGTGGCGCATGCCAGTAAACACCATAGCAAGCCCGGCGTCGTCAGCGGCGGCGATAACTTCGTCATCACGCATGGAGCCGCCGGGCTGTATCACGGCCGTAGCACCGGCCTCTGCAGCCTGTAGCAAGCCGTCGGCAAACGGGAAGAAGGCATCTGAAGCCACGACGGATCCCTTCGCAAGCGGCTCATCCTGACCAAGGGCCTCAGCCGCATCGGCAGATTTGCGTGCGGCAATTCGGGCGGAATCCAGCCTGCTCATTTGTCCAGCCCCCACGCCTACGGTTGCTTCGTCCCTGGCGTAGACAATGGCGTTTGACTTCACGTGCTTGGCGATGCGCCAGGCGAAAAGAAGGTCACGCATCTCTGCTTCGCTTGGGGACCTCCGCGTAACCGTGTTCAAATCAGAAAGGTTGATGCAGCCGGAATCACGTGATTGC
This sequence comes from Hyphomicrobiales bacterium, assembly GCA_021775795.1. GTDB lineage: Bacteria > Pseudomonadota > Alphaproteobacteria > Rhizobiales > JAJFHB01 > JAJFHB01. The sequence goes on from JAJFHB010000365.1 coordinate 3,526, forward strand.
ACCAGCATGCCGCCGGCGACAGCCTTGAAATTCAGTCCTGGTGTACGGGGATCGGCAAGGCCGTCGGTTAGAAGCAACCTTAGATTTTGCTTGCCAGCAATAATCTCAAGGGCGCCGTCGCTGGCGTTGGGTGCGATAATCACTTCCGTGAAGACAGTTACAATTTCTGCTGCAACTTCTTCGTCAATTGTCCGGTTAAGGGCAACAATTCCGCCAAAAGCGCTTACCGGATCACAGGCAAGCGCTTGTTTATAGGCTTGGCTGAGTGAGGCTGCGATGGCCGCACCACAAGGGTTTGCGTGTTTTACAATCACCACAGCTGCATGCTGTCCCGGGTCAAACTCACTGACGCATTCAAATGCGGCATCCGTGTCATTTATATTGTTATAGCTCAGCTCCTTGCCCTGTAACTGACGGGCGCTGGCAACGCCGGGCCGTGATGTGCCGCCGACATAGAAACCTGCATGCTGATGGGGGTTTTCGCCGTAGCGCAGGGTTTGTGCGAGTTGTCCGCCAAAGGCCCGATAGACGGGAGCTTCTTCGTCAATTTCAGCCGCAAACCAATTGCTGATGGCAGCGTCATAGGTTGCTGTACGGGCGAATGCTTTCGCAGCCAGGGCGCGCCGTGTTTCGGCCCGGGTAGCGCCGCCGGTTTCGCGCAACTCTTCGGCGATCCGATCATAGTCTGCGACATCAACGATGACGGTTACGCCATCGTGGTTTTTGGCAGCAGCGCGGATCATCGCCGGGCCGCCAATGTCAATATTCTCGACGCATTCCTCAAATCCGGCGCCACGGGCGACAGCTGCTTCGAAGGGGTAGAGATTGACCACCAGTAGATCAATGTCGGGAATGTTGTGCTCAGACTGTGCCGCCCGATGTTCGGCATTTCCTCTCATGGCAAGAAGTCCGCCATGTATGGTGGGGTGCAAAGTCTTTACACGCCCGTCCATGATTTCCGGAAACCCGGTTACCTCACTGACGTCGCACACCGGAATGTCCGCCTCGCGAATGGCCCTGGCCGTTCCACCGGTGGAGAGTAATTCCACACCCAAAGCGTTCAGTCGGCGGGCAAACTCTATCAGACCCGTCTTGTCCGAAACGGAGATGAGGGCGCGCTTTATGGGTGTATCTGCGCTGGTCATGTGAATGTGCCTTGTCTGCTCGTCGTGTCACCGGCGGATACCATGTGCCGGCCTGTTGCGCAAAGAGCGTGAAAGGACGCAGGCAGCATAAACCTCGTGACGAGGCAAATGACACAAGTGTGTGTTATGGATTGGGCTGGCTGGGCTTAGGTTGCATTCGTTTAACGGCAGGGAGTTTCGAGGCATGAGCATTGCGTCCATTAAAGCACTCACGTTTGACACTGGTGGAACAATTCTTGATTGGCATTCAGGGTTTAGCGGGGCGCTTGCGGAAGCTGGCCGGAGGCACGGCCTTGAAAAAGACTGGAACAAACTCGCCAACGACATGCGTCGCGGCAGCTTGCAGAAAATGATCAATCTGGGAGAACATGAGCCCCCGGCGTATAATTTCGATGGCGCTCACAGGGCAACGCTTGATGAAGTTATTGCGGAAAACGGGCTGGATGTTTTTTCTGCCGAAGAACGCCGCGCCATCTGGTGGGAGTGTGCGCACAATCTGCAATGCTGGCCTGACTTCCCGGCGGTATTACCCAAGCTCCGGGCGCACTACATTGCAGCCTCCTTCACAATTTTGAGCTTCCGGATCATCATCGACACAGCGAAGCGAAATGGCTTGAGCTGGGACGCGGTTATCTCTTGTGAAGCGATCGGAAAGTACAAGCTGTTACCGGAAGCTTATGAAACAGCCGCCCGCTTTCTGCAACTCGAACCCGCAGAGTGCTGCATGGTCGCCTGTCACAACTTTGACCTGGATGCCGCCCGCGTCGTCGGCTTCAAGACCGCCTTCGTGCGCCGGCCTGATGAGTGGGGAGCCGAAGGCCCACCTGATCCCGAGCCGAATTCAGACTGCGACATCATTGTGGATAGTTTTCCGGAGCTGGCAGAAGCGCTGGGTGTGAGCGCCTAGAGCGTATCGTGTGTGCGAGTTGCAAATGTGCCGGGAAGTGAAACTTCGAGAAGTTCCAGGCCTTCTGAGCAGTTCGAAAAACGTGTGCTCATGTCAGGCGGGATCACAAAAGCATCACCGGCGGTGAGATCGGATGGTTCTCGACCCTGGCCCTCCAGGGTCATGGTGCCGTCAAGAACAAAGGTGAAGAGTATGTCGGTATCATGGCTTGTGATCGCCGGTTGGCGACCGCCAGAAAAGGCTGCGACCTGGACATTTGCGACGCCACCCGTTGATGCGGTGATGCCGGTGTCGCGGACCTGAAAGCCCTCGATCCGCCATGGCTTCCACACAGCCTCTGCCACTTTGTGGTGGCAAAATGTCTGGCCACCGAAAGCCCGGTCCGGATTGAGAGTGTTTGTCGGCAACTCCAGGTCGTGATCGATGGTTGTGATGTGTTCTGCGGGCACACCGATTTCGATGACTTCAACCCCGTCCGATGCTTCGAGCACCCGGTGGCGGATCTCCGGCGGTTGGGTGACGCAATCGCCGGCAGTCAGGGTGATGGCTTCTCCCTGATCTTCATAGACGACACGAACCCAGCCCCGGTAACAATAGATCAACTGAAAACCGACGGTGTGATAGTGCACCATATCGGGCACAGGGCCGCCATCGGGAATGCGGATGTGTGAGGCGATGATTGAGCCACCGAGGCGACCCGGAATGAGGTCGCGATAATGCATCCCTGCCCGACCGATCACCCACGGCTCCCTGTCTTTGAGCCTGCGCACGACAAATGCGTGCTCGGTTTCAGGTGCAATGAGCGGAGGATTTGCCGCGCAAATTTCAATGCGAGTGCCGTTTGGCGCCACCATCTCACGCTCACCGCCGGCAAATAGGTCAGGGTTGTCGCACATCAGCCGCAACGTGCCGGGGGCTTCAGCAGCGCCGCGTACCAGTCGCACTCTCACCCCATGGCCTGAAAGTACAGCCACTGCCGGGTCATCGGCAGGGAAGATCGTGTCGAGCCTGAAGCCCAGTCTTTTCATGAAGAACGGCAGGTCTTCGTTAAGATCACTCGTCGGCAGAAGAAACTCTGCCAAGATACCGGTCGATGTGGTCTGGTGCGGCGGTGTCATGGTGCATAAATCCCCTGAACTGCAGCCTCAATCAATGCCTCAAACAGGCATGAACCGCAATGCGCCGAGACGTCCCGGGTTGCCCGAGAAACTATGGAGGATCAGGCCTCGTTCATGCCACCGCCCGCCAGCGGCAGGGGGGCTGGTTTTGGCGGTTCCCGGCGTTCTGTTGCCTTGTCGAGAAGCTTGAAGGCCCATTTGATGCTCGTGGCACAATCCACTGACCCCGTGAGCACAATTTGCTGGGTGCGTTGGGGAACACTGCGCCCGTCGAAATAGACACTTTCTTCAAGCATCACATTTGCGCCCTTGGCGTTGAATCGCCATCCGGCCTTTGAGGGTAAAAGCGCCAGCACGGACTTGCCGTCCTGAGACTTGGTTGCCTTTACGCTTGGGTGCAGGTGAAACCGTATGGCGAAGGGATGGCGCTGTGGCTGATCCGCCCGCCCGGTCGTGTCATACAAGCGGTCCTCACCTCTGACGTCGCCACCATGGGAGGCGACATATATTTCCCGCTTGTGCTGAAGGCCGTAGCTCCGCTCATAGCCATTGTGCTGGGCGCTGACGATGGAGCCGGTGGGCGATGCGTCGAGTTCAGCCTCAACTAGTGAGGGGCCAAGAACAACAGGGCCACCGACGAGTCGCTTCAACCAGGGTTGCGATAGTACCTGTCCACTGGACTGCCCATCAAGAATAAGAGTTGAGTGTGCCGCTGTTGCACAGGTGGCTGTGCGCCACTCAGGTGGGCCATCAGGACAACTGCCGCAGTTCACGACGACACGGTTGTGGCCATGGGACAATTCGAAGGAAAGTGAGCTCGCATGACCAGCTGCACCCTGGCCGGGTGCTGCCGGTTTGCCGGTATCCATGATCACGAGGGTCTCGCCCTGCGAGAGCCGGACATAACCGGAATGCCGGGCGTGGGATAGCGGCGTCAATGTGCTGCTGGAGTTTGTAAATACGCTCTTCAGTGCCTTTTTTCTGCTGCCGCTGGCACCGTTGAAAAAGGCCAGGCCACCGTCACCATGTGTAAGGGTGGCGAGGAATGGAATTGACCGGTCAATCACCGTTTGCAGGCTGTCGGGCGGCGCAATCTGCCTGCCTTCAAAGGCCTGCCGAAGCGGTATCAGTTGCAGGATAACATCAAGAAGATAGCTTGGGTCCCGGGAGATGTGGTCGCCATCCGGCAGGATCTGCCGCTCAAGCTCCTGAACGAGAAAGGCGGCAGCCTTTTCGTGGTATTTCTCAAGCCCCTCGAGACAGAGGACGGATGTTGCAAAGGCAATCGTGCCATTCAGGCGGTCGGGCGGATAAATGACCCGCGACAGGCTTGACGACAGGTGGCGGATCTGGCGCGCGAAACTCAACATCAAGGCGCGGTGGAATTCTTCGCTGGCATTTTCCAGATAGAAGGGCGCATAGCGGAGCCATGACATCAGGCGGGAAGAGACAAGAGCTGTTCCCCAGTCCGCATCGGGCTTTCTGCCGTGTAGTGATATCCACTCGGCAATAAGAGTTCGCGCCTGTGCACGGGGCAGGGCGCTGCCGGCGGAAGCAAAATCTGCCAACCAGCCAAATGAGCTCACAGCGTTGCGCCACGCCTCGGAGCCAGCTGTACTGGCAAACGGTGATCTGGCTCCCAACTCAATTCGTTCGCCCGCCAGATCAAAGCAGCCGCGATAATATTCCTTGGCGCGATCCGCATCACCTTGAAGCAAGGATGCGGGCGCCAGCAGGATTCCTGTCGGAAGGGTCAGCTTTCCGCGCGGCAATCGCGCGCGCAGGCTCTGGCTTGCCCGGCCAACGGCGCTCATCACGACCTGATGAGCGAGGTTTTGCATGATGCCGGCAAGCTCACTCATGGGCGAGCGCCCGTTAACAACAAGGCTTCAGTGGTGTTTCGTTTGACAGCGTCAGGTGCCCGATCGCAGGCGTGCAATGTTATCTGCGTAGGCAGATCTGCCACCGGTAAATGTAGCGGTGCCAGCCACAAGCACATCAGCCCCTGCCGCGATGGCTTTGGGTGCTGTGTCGAAATTGATGCCGCCGTCAACTTCAAGGTCGATGTCCCTGCCCGATGCGTCGATCCACTGCCTGAGTGTTTCGATCTTCGAAAGCTGTCCTTCGATGAAGCGCTGGCCGCCAAAACCCGGGTTTACCGTCATCACCAGAACCAGATCGATATCGCCCATGAAAGGCTCAACCACCGAAACTGGTGTCCCGGGATTTATCGATACTCCCACCTTGCATCCTGCCGCCCGTATGGCCTGAGCAGTGCGGTGGCCATGTGGTCCAGCCTCGGGATGGAACGTGATAATATCCGCTCCAGCTTCGGCGAAGGCATCGATAAAAGGATCTACCGGCGCAATCATCAAATGCACGTCGAACAATTTATCCGACCATGGCCTTAATGATTTGATAACGCTGGGCCCAAAAGAGATGTTTGGGACAAAATGGCCGTCCATAACGTCCAGATGAATGTAGTCCGCGCCAGCCGTCGATATAGCGCCCACTTCCTCACCAAGCTTGGCGAAGTCAGCCGCAAGAATTGACGGTGCAATCTTGATGTTTCTGCTCATGAGGCGACCTAGTATCAGGCCGTCAGGATGCCCGCAAGATGCTTGCTTCAGTGTTTGACCAGTCTGCAGGCATAGAAGCCGTCGAGGCCTGCCATGCGGGGGTCTTCATGGCTGAGATGAGAGGGCAAGGTGCGGAGATCTCCCCCAACAGTCAGCAGGTCGTCGAGACCACCGATCTCTGATGCACTTATGATCTCACGGGTAAGAGAAGAATTTGCACTCAAGAGCGCTTCAATCTGCTGCTGACCTTCCTCCGGCTCAAGCGAGCAGGTGCAAAATAGCAGGCGTCCACCGGGTGCAAGAATGCTCACCGCGTGTTTGAGCAGCGTTTTCTGAACTTCGACAAGACTCCCGATGCTTGCTTCATCCTTTGTATAGGCAATATCAGGATGTCGCCTGATCGTGCCGGTTGCTGAGCAGGGTGCATCGAGCAGGATAAATTCCGGTGCCGTGTCGGGTTGATAATCACGGGCATCGGCACAGACAACATTGGCGGAAAGTCCGGTGCGCCCGAGGTTGTCTTTCAGTGTTTTCAAACGTTCGGCGGAAGCATCCACCGATGTCACTTTTGCACCCGCTGCGGCGAGTTGCAGAGTTTTGCCGCCGGGCGCTGCGCAAAGATCCAGCACGTTTGCGCCTGAAACATCACCGAGAAGGCGTGCGGGCAAGGATGCCGCTGCATCCTGGATCCACCACTCACCGTTGCGATAGCCTGGTAGCTCAGAAACCAGCCCGGATGCGATAACTCGCAGTGAGCCTGTGGGCAGGACTTCCGCGCCCAACCGTTCAGCCCAGAGCGCTGGGTCCGATTTTACGGATATATCGAGAGTGGGCGTAATCGCATGCATCGCCGCAATGGCATGTGCG
>JAJFHB010000366.1 GCA_021775795.1 Hyphomicrobiales bacterium
ACTATTGAGCTCACTGACGAGCGCGGTGTCGAGCCGGTCACCGTAACCATGATGTATGAAGGCGGCGTTGAAGCCTTCGTGCGTTATCTCGACCGCACCAAGCATCCGGTTGTCGAAGCGCCGATTTCAATTCATACCGAACGTGAAGACGTCGACGTCGAGGTCGCCCTGTGGTGGAACGACAGCTATCACGAAAATGTATTGTGCTTCACCAACAACATCCCCCAGCGGGATGGCGGTACACACCTTGCGGGCTTTCGCGGCGCGCTTACGCGGAGCGTCAACGGCTATGCAAACAGCTCAGGAATTGCCAAACGGGAAAAAGTCACGCTTACAGGTGATGACGCCCGGGAAGGCCTGACCTGTGTTTTGTCAGTCAAGGTGCCTGATCCGAAATTCTCCAGCCAGACCAAAGACAAACTGGTCTCTTCGGAAGTACGGCCCATTGTTGAGAGTGTTGTCAACGAGGCGTTGGGTCAGTGGTTTGAAGAACATCCCTCTGAGGCCAAGCTCATCGTTGGCAAGGTGGTCGAAGCGGCAGCAGCCCGGGAAGCCGCGCGAAAGGCACGCGAACTGACACGGCGCAAGGGTGCCCTGGACATCTCCAATCTGCCGGGCAAGCTGGCAGACTGTCAGGAACGCGATCCGGCCAAATCCGAAATATTCATTGTCGAGGGCGACAGCGCCGGCGGCTCTGCAAAGCAGGCGCGCAACCGCGCAAATCAGGCCGTCCTGCCGCTCCGCGGCAAGATCTTGAACGTGGAACGCGCGCGTTTTGACAAGATGCTGTCATCAACTGAAATTGGCACTTTGATCACGGCTCTTGGGGCTGGCATCGGCCGCGATGATTTTAACATTGAAAAATTTCGCTACCACAAGATCATCATCATGACAGATGCGGACGTCGACGGCGCTCACATCCGCACCCTGCTTTTGACGTTCTTTTATCGGCAGATGCCCGAGATCATCGAGAACGGGCACCTCTATATCGCGCAGCCACCGCTCTACAAGGTCAAGCGCGGTAACTCGGAACAATACCTCAAGGACGAACCGGCACTTGAGGATTACCTCATACACTCCGGCCTTGAGGACGCGGTCCTGGTTCTTGCAGACGGTGAAGAACGCAGTGGGATCGACCTTCGCGCAATCGTCGATGAAGCCGTATCCATTCGCTCAGCCCTCGACGCGTTGCACACTCGTTATCCGCGCTTCGTCGTCGAACAGGCGGCAATTGCCGGAACGCTCAATCCTGATGTGTTGAGCGATGCTGATAATGCCGACAAGGCGGCAAACTACATTGCAACACGTCTTGATACACTTTCGGAAGAAACCGAGCGCGGCTGGGAAGGCCGGGCAACACCGGATGGCGGCTTGGAGTTCTCACGCGAGGTTCGCGGGGTGAGAGAGCTCTGTTCAATTGATGGCAAACTGATTTCCTCAAGTGACGCGCTGCGGCTTGATCTCAAGGCCAAGCATCTCCAGGAGATCTATGCAAAGCCGAGCACTTTGCGACGCAAAGACACATCGCTCGCGGTTCACTCTCCAACTGACCTGTTGGAAGCGGTTCTTGCTGCGGGGCGCAAGGGCATATCGTTCCAGCGCTACAAAGGGTTGGGTGAAATGAATCCGGATCAGCTCTGGGAAACAACTCTGGACAAGGATGTGCGTACCCTGTTGCGTGTTCAGGTGCGCGAGTCGGATCAGGCTGATGAAATGTTCACGAAGCTGATGGGCGATGTGGTGGAATACCGCCGCGACTTCATCAAGGATAATGCCCTTCAGGTTGAAAATCTTGATGTCTGATGCGTGCCTGTTAAGGACCGCTTAAATGCCCTTGGCTAGAGTTTTGGTGAGTTGCCTGGTGTGGCGGCAATAGGGTCGCGCTGGGTATCAGGGGATCGCGCGTGATCTGCCCGCCTCCTCATCGCCACTATTAGGCTGTCACATTGCGCGCCTGACGGACAGAAGTACCAGCAACACCTATGCCAAGAAAAAAGTCCAACCAGGACGCTAAGCGCGCTGACACTGTCAAACGCGGCAAACGCAACAGCGCCAAGGCGGATAAGCCCCGGCGCCGTTCCTGGATATTGCGCAGTCTTTACTGGATGTCAGTGCTGTTCCTCTGGGGCGGCATAGTATCTGTGGGGCTCGGCGTTTATGTTGTGCTGAGCGTTCAGGCGCCAAATCTCTACCAGCTGCCCCAGCGTGAACGCGGCATTGTTGTCCTGGCCAATGATGGCGAAGTGCTCGCCCATCGCGGTATTTTTCAGGGCGATGAAGTGCGCATAGATCAACTTCCAGCATACGTACCGCAAGCCGTGATTGCCATTGAAGACCATCGTTTTCGCAGCCATTTCGGCGTTGACCCCATTGGCCTTGCCCGTGCTGTCTGGGTGAACCTTCAGGCCGGGCACATTGTGCAAGGGGGCAGCACGCTGACCCAGCAGCTTGCGAAGAACCTGTTTCTGGAACCGGAGCGGACCTTCAAACGCAAATTGCAGGAACTGGTCCTCGCCCTGTGGCTTGAATATCAATACACCAAGGATGAGATTCTGCAGCTCTATCTCAACCGGGTCTATTATGGCGGCGGGGCCTACGGTATTGATGCGGCCGCCCAGCGTTTCTTCAGCAAACCTGCATCAGAAGTAAACCTGCCCGAAGCGGCAATGCTGGCAGGCGTATTGAAGGCACCTTCCCGTTATGCGCCGACAAGCAACCGGGAGCTTGCAGAAGAGCGTGCCTTCCTCGTCCTCGACAGCATGGTGCGCGCGGAGTTCATCACCGCAGAAGAGGGTCAGCTTGCCGTCGATAATCCGGCCGGACTCACCCGCACGCCTTACGCTTCTTCGCGCCACTACGTCGTTGACTGGATCTCCGAGCTTGTGCCTTCGTTTGTCGCCGCCACCGAGGAAAATCTGATTGTCCACACGACGATCGATGCGGAAATGCAGGATAATGCGGAAGCCGTCCTGCGCGCCCGTATGGAGCAGGCAGAGACTGCCGGTTCCACACCTCAGGCCGCCCTCGTTTTGATGACACCATCCGGCGAAATTCGCGCCCTGATCGGTGGAACCTCGTACGCTGAGAGTCAGTTCAACCGTGCCGTCCAGGCGCGGCGGCAGCCCGGTTCTGCCTTCAAGCCTTTTGTCTACTTGACCGCTCTCGAAAATGGCCTGTCACCAGAAAGCGTGCGTATGGATGAGCCCATAAGCGTTGGCAACTGGCAGCCCAGCAACTATGCAAACCGTTATCACGGGGCCGTCACCTTGCGCGATGCGCTGTCTTTGTCGCTCAACACGGTTGCCGCAAGCCTGACGGCAGAATTTGGGGCAAGTCAGGTGGTGGAACGGGCACAACGTCTCGGCATCCGCACGGAGTTACATACAAGCCCCTCGATCGCTCTGGGTACGGCGGAAGTCGGCCTCATTGAAATGGCCGGTGCCTTTTCCAGTTTTGCCAATGGCGGCACAGGCGTCCTGCCACACATCATCACACGCATCACGACACTCACCGGCGAGGTCATCTATGAGCGTGATGGTTCCGGTCTCGGACAGGTCGTGTCGCCTCGTAATGTGCAGGCAATGAACGATATGCTCGCTACCGTCATGAGCGATGGCACGGGTCGCCGCGCTGCACTGGACGACCATCCATCGGCGGGCAAGACCGGCACCACTCAGGACTTCCGGGATGCCTGGTTTGTTGGCTATACATCCGCACTTGTCGCCGCCGTTTGGACAGGTAATGACGATGGCAGTCCCATGCGCGAGATCACCGGCGGCAGCCTGCCGGCGGAAATCTGGCATGATCTGATGACCGAAGCCCATCGCGGCATTCCTCCAAGCGCGCTGCCCGGTGGAGACTACCAGGAAGAACCGCGCAGCATTGTTGATCTTCTCCGGGATCTTTCCGTGGCGACGATCCAGGACCTTCTTAATCGCCAAAGCGATGTACCCGTCGATGACGACCGGTCGTTCATTGACGATATCACCGAAAATCCGCGCTAGATCGCTTCGTCTTTGAAGCGGTGATTTGGCGCCGTTCAACCTTCCCAGGCCCTGTGTTGATATCTTACGCCTCTGCGTGCGCGTATATGCGTGAACATACGAATGCACAGCCCAGCCCCAGGCCCGCAATCACCAGCGCCAGCGGCATTGGGCCAGCGCCCAGATAATGCCCAACCCCAATACCGACGGCGGCCCCAAACGTCATTTGACAGGCCCCGAGCAGGGATGAGGCTGCACCAGCCCGTTTCGGGTGCGGGTTGAGAGCGCCTGCCATGCTCTGTGGAAGCGTCAGGCCGACACCCGCCATATAGACGATCATCGGTCCAAGTATTTGCATGAAGTGCTGTGGTGTTGTGAGCACAAACCCCACCATCGCCATGCCGCCGGCAGCGAGCAGAAGGGAGCCGGCAAACAGTGTCTTGGGAATGCCCAGACGCATGGTCATGCGGGCGCCGGTAAGTGTACCGGCGATATAGCCGATAACGGCCGCTGCAAAGACCAGGCTGAACGCTCGTACGCTCAATCCGTAATGATCTTGAAACACGAAGGAGGAGGCGGAAATGAAGGCGAAGAGGCCGCCATAACTTGCAGCGGAAGTACCGACATAGCGGCGAAATTCGGCGTTTCGAATGAGAATGCCGAATGAGCCGAACAGGCTCGAGAATGTCAGAGGTTTGCTTTGCTCGCGCCTGGCGGTCTCCGGTAGTCCAAAGACAACGGCCACAATCGTCACCACGGCTAGGGCGGTCACCACTGTAAAATTTGCACGCCAGCCGACGAGTTCCTGCAGTACGCCTCCGAGCACCGGTGCAATAGCAGGCACGGCCCCCATGAATGCCGCCATCATGGACAGCATTCTGGCTGCATCGGCGCCCTCATGCAGGTCTCTGACCACGGCGCGGGCCAGAACAACGCCGGCGCAAGCGCCTATGGCCTGACAGAAGCGTGCAGCAATCAGGAGTTCAATGGACGGCGCCACCGCACAAAGCGCACTCGCCACGCCGAATATGACAAGCCCGGTGAGCATCACCGGTTTGCGGCCATAACGGTCAGACAGGGGGCCATAGACAATCTGGCCGAGAGCAAAGCCAATGAGAAAAACACTTAACGTCAGTTGAGCCCCTGCATCGGTCGTTCCGAAATCATCTGCAATCCACGGCAGCGATGGCAGATACATGTCTGTCGAAAGCGGCCCCAACGCTGTAAGTCCTGCAAGCAGCAGGGTCAGGGGCAACGTATTGGGGCGCAGATGCATGGTGCTGGAACCGTCGTTCTCAAAAGTTTCTAAGCAACCGCGCCGCCGTAGCGGTGCAGGCGGCTGCCATTCTTTCTGAGCCACTGACGGGATGATTTCATATCGGGAAATGCGGTCTCGACGAGACGCCAGAAGCGGTCGGAATGGTTCATTTCGGCAAGATGTGCCACTTCATGCGCCGCCACATAGTCGAGGACAGGATAGGGTGCCATGATGAGCCGCCAGGAAAAGGACAGCGTGCCCCGCGAAGAACAAGACCCCCAGCGTGAGCTTTGATCGCGCACCGTAAGCTTCGAGTATTTCAATCCAAGAGTTTCTGCATGTCTGGCGCAGCACATTGCAAGCGCCTTGCGTGCTTCGCGCTTCATCCAGTCATTGATCCGCCGCTCTATGTGTTCCGGTGCACCGCTTACTTCAATGATGCATTGTCCGTCAGTATCAACAGTATTTCTCACAGCGCCGCGCAACTTCCCATCGTGAACAATTTCATGAAGCTCATCCAGAAAGGGAACTGTTGACCCGGTCGCAAAAGGCACTGCCTCGGGCATGGTTTTGAGCTGAGCTTTTATCCAGCCTTCATGTGCTTGAACAAATGCCAATGCCTGCGCATCGCCGACACCTGGCGGCAACGTAACGCTAACGCCCACGCCCTTCTTAAGCATTCTCATCACAAGGCGTCGGGCCTGGGCATTGCGGCGAAACTCGACAACGACGCTGCGGCCATCAATTTCCAGAGTTTGAGGCGCCGGAACAAGCCGTGGCTTTGTGGACAAGGAATAGGCGTTTTGCAGGAGGTTGCGCATGAAACGATCGAATGTGGGCGAAAGGCCTGAGAGGCCGCGTGCCGAATCATATCGGCCATCGCCTTCACCATGCACCAGTGCAAGAATTCAGGCCAGTAATGTGTGTGCCGCCGGCGGCCTCAACGGCTCTGGGAGTGTCTAGATCGAGCGCACAAACGTCCCGATCCGCGGGGCAATTTCCGAGCGGAACCGCGATCCATTGAAGACGCCATAATGCCCGACGCCTTCCTGCAGATAATGCTCCCGCTTCTTGTCGGAAATGGATGAACAAAGACCGTGGGCCGCCTCCGTCTGACCGACGCCGGAGATATCATCCAGCTCCCCTTCAATCGTCATCAGGCCACACTTGATCAGGCTGAGGTCGACGGGCATTCCCCGGTGCACCATGGTGCCTTCGGGCAGTTGGTGTTCGACAAAAACGGTCTTGACGGTCTGCAGGAAAAACTCCGCAGTCATGTCCATGACCGACAGATACTCGTCATAAAAATCCTTGTGCTTCTCAGCGGAATCGCCGTCACCCACCACCAGATGATTGAAGAGGTCGTGGTGCGCGCTCATATGCCGGTCGAGGTTCATGGTCATGAACCCGGTAAGTTGCAGAAAGCCCGGATAAACCGCGCGTCCCATTCCCGGGTTGGGAAAGGGCACAGGGTGAATAACATTTCGTCTGAACCAGTCATTGCCGCGCTCTTCCGCGAGGGTATTTACAACCGTCGGGTTTTGCCGGGTGTCAATCGGACCACCCATCAATATCATCGACGCTGGCGTGCAGGCATCTCCACGGGCTGACATCAAGGCTGTTGCTGCCAGAACCGGAACAGAAGGCTGGCACACCGCCATCACATGAGTGTCCGGCCCCAGAAAATGCAATATGTTGCAGACGTACTCGATGTAATCATCAAGATCGAAAGCACCCAGGCTGAGCGGAACCTGCCTGGCATCTATCCAGTCGGTGACATAGACGTCATGTTCCTGAACCATTGTCTGCACCGTGCCACGCAATAATGTTGCGTGATGCCCGGACATAGGGGCCACAATCAACAGTTTCGGCCGTGGTTTTTTTGCCGCCGATTTGGGCAATGTGACATCGAAATGGAGCAGGTTACAAAAGGGTCGCTGCCAGGCTGTGCGCTGCAAAACAGCTGCTGTCTTTCCATCGATTTCAACTTCATCGATGTCAAACGCAGGCTTCTCATAGCGCCGTGTTACGCGTTCAAAAACCTCGAAACTTGCCGCCATATTGCGGCCGAGGGCTGTTTGAGACAAAGGATTGAAAGGATTGCGAAAATAAATCTGACCGAAGTCAGCCGCAGCACGCGCAGGAGCAAGTGCTGCCTGATTCCATTCGAACATTTTATAGAGCATAAAGCCTCGTATCCCCAGCTTGCCTGATATCTCAGTGCCCCTTTTGCACTGCACAATAGTATCAGTTGTCATTGTGCAGGGCAACGGATGCTTGTGTGTGTACCAATAGGATTTTGGTATTGGTAAAGGGCCGGCCGGTGATCATCACAGAAGAGATTTCTGGCTCACAGGTGGGCAGCGATGTCCAGTGCCAGTTGTTCGGGATCTGTGGTGTAGGAAAAATGTTTTACAAACTTTCCATCCGCTCCCATCAGGTAAAAGATACTTGAGTGATCCATCAGATAATCGTCCTCTGACTCACCGTCTACTTTGCCGTAATAGACCCTGTACGTCCGTGCAATATCTGCGATCTCTTCATCCGTACCGGTCAATCCGATGAAATCATCGCCGAAATACCCGACATACTCCGCCATCTGTTCCACTGTGTCCCGCGCCGGATCTATGGTGACGAAAACAGGCTGAATGACATCAGCCTCTTCCCCCATTTCCTCCAGTGCAACCGCCAGCACCTGCAGGGAGGTCGGACAGACATCGGGGCAGAATGTATAGCCAAAGTAAAGCATCATCGGGCGCCCCAGGAAATCATCCTGTGTGACGCGGGCGCCGGTATGGTCGGTCAGACTGAAAGGCCCACCAACAAGCGCTTCCCCTGACGTGCGAATTCCATCAGAAGACGATAAGCTGCCGCTCCGCATCCAGAGGGTTGAGGCTCCCGCCAAAACGCCAAGCGCGACAATCGTGCAAGTTAGGAATATTATGATCTGTCTCTTCGACATGGCTACTAAATGCGCGGTTGCCGTGGCAACCACAAGCTGACGCCATGACGCAGCGACAGTGCTGGGGAATGAGGACATGAAGGCAGCAACAGTGGGCCGGGAACTGACTGCAGCAACGGCCGACCGGCCACTGCAGTCTCCTTATATAGGGCCGAAGAGCAATCGCCTGCGACTGCAGACACTCGTCCGCCTCAGATGGCTTGCCGTGGCAGGTCAGGCCATCGCGGTCATCTCCGTACATTTTGGACTTGGCTTTCCACTGCCTCTGGGCTTGTGCCTTGCAGCGATCGCCGCCTCTGCGTGGTTGAACATTTACTTGAGCATTCGCTACCGGGCGAACTTGAGAATGCGAAACCGCTATGCAGCCATGCTGCTCGCTTATGACATTTTGCAGCTGGCGGTGTTGTTGTATCTGACCGGCGGTCTGCAAAACCCGTTTTCGTTTCTGTTTCTAGTGCCCGCCACCGTTTCGGCGTCCACATTGCCGATGAAATACACAATCCCCCTCGTTGCCCTGACGCTTGCGGTTGCCACAATTCTTGCCTTTGGCCATCTGCCGCTGCCTTGGACACCTGAGGAGCCGTTTAATCTGTCAGTTACCTATACGGGCGGAATCTGGGCAGCGCTGGTGTGCGGTCTGTGTTTTCTGGGCATGTATGTTTGGCGCATATCTGAAGAAACCAAACGCATGTCGGAGGCTCTTGCTGCGACGGAAATGGTGCTTGCCCGGGAACAACAGCTTTCCGCTCTTGATGGTCTTGCCGCGGCGGCAGCGCATGAACTGGGTACGCCGCTTGCCACCATGGCGTTGGTCGCACGGGAACTCAAACGTGACCTCGGCGATGATCCAACTCATGGTGAAGATCTGGACCTGCTTATAAGCCAGGCAAACCGCTGCCGTGAAATCCTCTCGACGCTGACGTTGCGGGATGATCCCGAAGACAAGGTATTCGGTCGGATGAAACTTTCCGTCATGCTTGAGGAAATTGCCGATCCGCTAAGGGGCGGAGATACAGCGATCGCCATTTCTGCCGATTTCGAGGAGGCGGCCCTGGATGAGGGCCGCAGCGAGCCCATGGTGGAGCGTAATCCTGGCGTTCTTTATGGCATAACCAACCTGGTCGACAATGCCATCGACTTTGCAGGCAATGCGGTCAACATAGCTGCCCGTTGGGATCACGACACAGTTTCAATCACAATTGTCGATGATGGGCCGGGCTTTGCGCAGGAAGTTATCGACAAGCTGGGCGAACCTTATGTCACCACGCGTTCAGGACATTGGATGTCCGAGATTGCAGCAGACGGCGAGCATGAGGGTATGGGTCTGGGTTTTTTCATCGCCAAAACCTTGCTGGAACGCTCCGGTGCCGTGGTCGCCATGGCCAATCGTACGCATCCAGACCATGGCGCAATTGTTCGTATTGTCTGGCCGCGTGACGACATTGATGCAGAACGCAGAAGAGGCAGCCCTACTTAAGTCAGACATAGGCTGATGCAAGGTGGGTTGCCTAGGTCGACAATTCGGGCCTATATCATTGCGAAAACCGCAACTTAGAGCCCGCAGTAGGCGGTAATCTGTGCACTAAGGAACATCAAATGTCGGACAATCAGGCGCCTGATCAACTTCCCGGCGACAACAGTTTGCTGATTGTCGATGATGATCGGCCGTTCCTCTCCCGTCTCGGCCGCGCCATGGAAGCGCGGGGCTTTGCCGTTGAACTCGCCGAATCCGTCAGCGGCGGCATCGATGCGGTCCGCAAGTCCGCACCCGCATATGCGGTCGTGGATATGCGCCTCGAAGACGGGAATGGCCTGGATGTCATCGCCGCATTGCACGATGCACGCCCGACAGCCCGTGCCGTTGTTCTTACTGGCTATGGCAATATTGCAACGGCTGTGACCGCCGTAAAGCTTGGGGCTGTAGACTATCTTGCCAAACCCGCCGATGCGGATGACGTTTATCACGCGCTCGTTGCCGACCCCGAAAGCAAAGCTGTGCCGCCGGAAAATCCGATGTCAGCGGACCGTGTCCGCTGGGAACATATTCAGCGTGTCTATGAACTGTGCAATCGAAATGTTTCGGAAACGGCACGTCGATTGAATATGCACCGCCGTACATTGCAGCGGATACTGGCAAAGCGCGCGCCGCGCTAAGCTATCTCATCGGGATCAAACATGCCGTGGAGCCGCGAGGCCCCGGCCCGCGCAAATCGTAACGTCACGGCCTTGCGCCGTGCAGCGTTCAGGCGTTCTTCCTCCATCGTTCGCACGATTTCAGCGCCATAGCGGTCAGCAACAATCAACCCCGTATCGTCAGGCATGATTTCCATCGGCATGTCTTCAGACACGGCAAAAAACAAGCGATCGCAATGCTCGCGATACTCATGCCATTTGTGATCGGAACGGTAATCCTCGACGCTCGATTTGACCTCGATGATCCAGAGCTCACCTTTCCGCCCCAAAGCAACGACGTCGGCCCGCCGTCCGCCCTTCAGCGAAAGTTCCGTCACGATTGCAAAATCCATGCTGCGCAAGAGGCGACATACGCCGCGTTGAATGGCTGCCGCGCGTGGCGATTGCCGACCGTCGTTAAAAAGTGGCTCTACAGTGGAATTCAGCGGGTCAGTCATTTCTTGTACCAACGCAGAATGCCTGAAACTTCCCAACAGAGATTACTTCAGATTTACAGGCAGCGGCGCATCATCCTTCAGACAGTCTTCAATTGCAGCGATCAGTGGAAGCCAGTTGTTTTGCTGTTGGCGCATGGCTACGGAATTTGAATCGAACACCGTCTCCCCTTTTTCTGCCACCGCTGGATAAAGGGAGCGATCGGGAATGCGCGCCATCAAGGCATAGTTGTTCGCCGTAACGAACTCTTCCAACCTTTTGGCAGCAATACTGTTGGCGCGGTATCGGTTTGCCACGAGCAAAATCGGCTTCCGTCCTTTGCGGATGGGTTTCAGCTCCTCAAGGCTTTTGAGAAATTTCCTGGAAGTTGCCTCATCAAAGACCGACGGCATTACCGGTACGACGATGACATCGCTCTCGCGGATGACATCGCGGGCATGTTTTACGCGCAGCGATGCCGGACAATCAATGACCAGCCGCCTGACTTTCTTGGGGGTGTTGCCAAAATCTTTCCGCCACTCGATGGCCCGGATGCGCGGCTTGCGATCACCTCTCAACCGCAGCCACAACAGAGAGTTGCGTTGCCGATCAAAATCCGCAAGAGCTGTGTCCAACCCAGACAGGGAAAGCGCTGCAGCGATATGTGTCGACACGGTTGTCTTGCCACATCCGCCTTTTGTGTTGATGACACAAACCGATCCGCTCACGAGTGCCCGTCTCCTTCTCCAAGGTCTTTTTGAAATTTTTCAAACGACCGCAAAAGCAGATCTGAATCCGTAATGACTGATCGGGACATGCCCGCACTCCAGCCTTTGCAAAACGCGGTAGCGGTTTCAAACTGACTGCGGCGTTTTTGCTGAACGCCGTTGCCAACATCTCCAAGTAAGGCCGAAATAGTATTGAGGTCGTTGAGGGCGCCCAGGCCGTCCTGCAGGTCGGAGAGGCGCGCTTCGTAGCTGGCGGCAGCAGTGGGGCCAAGAAGCGTTGGGATCAGCGGGGTGCTGGCATACCGCAACTTCTTCGCAGCAATGCGGGCGGCATGCCACTCATCCAGGCCACCTTGCCGCGCCTTCCGGGCCTTTTTGAACAAATTTTTCTGAAGCTCTCTCAGGCGGACGGCACCGAACTCGCGGACCCGCCGCTGTGTCAGCAATACATCCAACGGCGTATTTTGTGCCAGCCAGCTGCAGCCCTCGACCCAGTCATTCAGGCGGACAACAAGGCGGGCAAAATCGGCGCTTGTCAGCATTTCCGTGAGCTGCGCATGGCGCTCTGCCCTGAAGCGTGTGATCTCAATCTGCAGCAGTGAAGCTTGATCATTACTCAACCCTGCAAGGCCTATGTCCGGCAGGTTCTCAGACAGGAAAACGTCCGCCTCCCGGATAGGTCCAAGCTTGGAGAAAACGCCACGAAGCTCCGCCAGAACACTGCGCGCCGGTCCAACATCCAATACAGGTCCGAAAGAGTGCAGCGTGGCGAGCAGACGGCGGATTCCAACACGCATCTGATGAACGGCAGGCGGTGCGCCGTTGGACACCACTGCGGGGTGATTATCGAGAAAATGTGAGAAATGCCGGCGCAGAAGAAGCAATATCGCATCAGGCAGTGTCGCCATGCCGTCGAGCGGTTTCTTGATGCCGACAACGGCGCACGGTGTTGTGTTTTGCGCAAGTCGAAAGCCGCGTGCAGCCTTTCCCTCAAGCAATATGCCAGCTGGAACGCGTTTCAAAAAATCAAGACACGTGGATGAATATTCCGGCAAGGGCCCGGACTTGAGCTCAATTTCAACCTCTGAGATGTCAGAACTGCGCTTCGCGGCCACGATATCACCGGTGTCGAAACATTCCTCAGCTGAAAATGAGCCTTTACTGACCTGGCAGCTTACACGCCGAAACCGCGTCTGAAACTGCTCTTGCAGGTGCCAGCTGGAAAATGCGTCTTTCATATCCTCGGGCAGTTGATCCTTTACGTGCGCAACATTGATTTTGCCGTCCGTTACTGCAATTTCATGCTCTGCACGGCCAAATGGGCCGGTCGCAGGCGTTTTCGATTTAAAAGTCTGGATGACCCGCTCGCCGTCTTTGCGCAGCCGCAATTGCATGCCCCGCGACTTGAGGTCCAGGTCTGCCGTATCGAAGTAGGTGGTTTCGAAATCAAAGGTTTCGACAGTATCCCTGCGAAAGCCCGCCATTACAGAACGGCGCTGATTGCGCGAGATGTTAAATTTGAACTCTGTCTCGATGGCCACGTGCGAGGTCCCAATTCAAGATCAACATCAATCAGTATCTGTGGCAGATCATATCTGAAACTAGCCGTTCAATACAAACACCTGAGCTGCGCCTGAATCCGAAACGCTCTAGATGTGAACTTTCAGGACGTTGTCCATTCGGCCCAATCGAGAGAAACTGATGTCGCTGAACGTCAATGATTCTCGAGAGGACCGAATGAACATCCACAATAATGCCCGTCTGACACCCAAAGGTCGAGAGGCCATGGTCCGCGAAGTCACGGATCACGGCCAGAGCAAAGCCCAGGCTGCCTTGCGCCATCACACAACGCCAAAGACTGTCGGCAAGTGGGTGAAGCGTTTCCGCGCGCACGGTGTTGATGGTTTGCACGATCGCTCCTCCCGCCCCCATTCATTGCCAAACCATACCCCGCTTGCCACGCGCAATGCTATCGAAGCGTTACGCCGGGACCGCTACACTCAAGACCAGATCGCCTTGCAACTGGGCGTGTCGCGATCAACCGTCAGCCGCATCCTGAAACAACGGGGGTTAAGCCTGTTGAGCGCCCTGGAGCCCAGGCCGGTCCGCCAGCGCTATGAGCGTGAAACACCGGGTGAAATCATTCATATCGACATCAAGAAACTGGGCCGTTTCAACCGCACAGGCCATCGGATCACCGGCGATCGCACAGGCCAGAGCAACCAGCGCACCAATGGGACGGCTCCAGGTTGGGAGTATGTCCATGTCGCTATAGACGACCATTCACGCGTCTCCTACAGCGATATCTTTCCAGATGAAACGAAGACCAGTGCGATTGCACATCTTCACGCAGCAGTGGCGTATTACAGGTCCCTCGGTGTCACCGTCATCCGCGTCATGACCGACAATGGCTCGTGTTACAGATCGCACGCGTTCGCCGCCGCCTGCAAAGCGCTCGCCATCAAGCACATCCGCACAAAACCCTACACGCCGCAAACCAATGGAAAGGCGGAGCGGTTCATTCAGACTGCAATGCGCGAGTGGGCCTATGCAACCGCCTTCGAAACTTCAAAGCAACGAAAAGCAGACCTGCCCAGGTGGCAACACAGATACAATTGGCACCGCCCGCATATGGGGATAAACAAGGCCACACCCATCAGTCGAATCGATCTAACCGGGAACAACCTCTTGAAGCTTCACATCTAGAGGATCTCAACGAGTTCGATGTCAAAAATGAGTTCTTTGCCTGCGAGGGGATGATTGGCATCAAGGGTGACCTCGCTCTCGTCGATGGACACAACTGTCAAGGGCACCTGATGCCCCTCCGCGGTGGTCGCCTGCAGTTGCGTGCCAATTACAAGCTCAATATCCTTTGGCATGCTGTCGCGCGGCACTGATCGAACCGCTTCTTCGCTGTGCGGCCCATAGGCATCTTCCGCTGCAACTGTAATCGTTGATTTTTCGCCTACAGTCATGCCGACGATTTCACGTTCCAGGCCGACAATGATGTTGCCCTCTCCCAACGTGAACTCCAGTGGTTCTTCTTGTGTGGATGCATCAAACTGGGTGCCGTCGGGAAAACGCCCCGTATATTGAATGCGCACGGTATCGCCGGTCTTGGCCTCGCTCATGGGACAGCCTCCAAAAGTGCTCGGGCAAGACTAAAGACTTCGGGCGTAGAGCCATCAGCATCGCTGCAAGCAGTTAATTGCCGGCGGACAGATAGCACGGTCAGTTCGATTTGTAACCGCCTGGAACAGGATTGGTGAGGGACAGGTGCCACTCACAAACTTGTGTGAATGCAAATGATACAAAAGATCAACTATTCAAAGCTAACGTAGTGTTATTAACTGCGAGCAGTCGTGTTGAAATCGTGGATGCTGCGGCGGTCAGACAAGGACATTGCAGAATGTCAGCAGATGAATTGTTGGAGCCCAAAGCAGGCGTGCCGTCGACAGACGTGTCCGATCCGCAGTATTTTCACAAAGTTGTCGACTGTCAGTATGCCTGCCCGACGCATACGCCGGTACCGGAATACATCCGCCTCATCGCCCAACGCCGCTATACGGAAGCCTTTCTGCTCAACTGGGAATCGAATGTTTTTCCCGGCATTCTGGGACGCACCTGCGATCGTCCCTGTGAGCCGGCCTGCCGGCGCGGACGCATTGATGAAAAACCAGTTGCCATATGCCGGTTGAAACGGGTCGCTGCCGATTATAAGGGTGAAGTTGAGCGCTATATTCCTGGCGCTCCGGCGGAGAAGAACGGCAAGCGCGTGGCGCTTGTTGGCGGAGGTCCCGCCTCGTTGACGGTGGCGCGCGATCTCGTGCCGCTCGGTTACACATGCGTTCTCTTCGACAAGGACCCTTGCGGCGGGGGCCTCATGCGCACCAACATTCCCTCGTTCCGGTTGCCGGAAGATGTCCTGGATGAAGAGGTGGATCGCATTGTCGGCATGGGGGTTGAAACCCGCTTTGGCGAAACGGTTGAGAGCCTCAAGGCGCTTTTGGACGAAGACTATGATGCTGTCTTCATCGGCACCGGCGCGCCGCGCGGTAAAGATCTGCAAGTGCCTGGACGCGAGGAAGCGGCAGAGCACATTCATATCGGCATTGACTGGCTGACATCTGTTGCCTTTGCCCACGTGGGTGAGATCGGCAAGAACGTCATTGTCATCGGTGGTGGCAATACGGCCATGGACTGTTGCCGTTCTGCGCTAAGGCTTGGCGGGCAGGACGTCCGCGTTACCGTGCGCAGTCCGCGCGCTGACATGAAAGCATCTGACTGGGAAATCGAAGAAGCCGAACTGGAAGGCGTGCCGATTTTCGACAACCACAATCCGAAGCGTTTCGTCGTTGAAGACGGCGTGCTTTGTGCCGTGGTGTTCGAGAAAATGCGCGCTGAGTATTCTGATACAGGGCGGCGCACGCTCACACCGACCGGAGAAGAAGTTACGTTTCCCTGTGACGATGTTCTCATGGCTATCGGGCAGGACAATGCCTTTCCCTGGATTGAGCGGGACATCGGCCTGGAGTTCGACGAGTGGGGCATGCCGGTTGTTGACAAGACAACGTTCCAGTCCACTTTGCCGAATGTCTTCTTTGGTGGTGATGCTGCCTGGGGACCAGAAAACATTATTACCGCTGTGGCGCACGGACATCAGGCGGCAATCTCGATTGATCTTATGTGCAGGCGCCTGAGTCTCACTGAACGACCTCAGCCGGGAACCAATCTGATGAGCCAGAAAATGGGCATTCACGAATGGTCCTACGACAATAACTGGTCCGATCATCGACGTGTACCGGTGCCGCATCAAGATCTCAAGCTCGCCCTGACTGACCTCTCCGTCGAGGTTGAGTTGGGTTATGATGACAAGCTCGCTGTGCAGGAGGCTGAGCGCTGCCTTAACTGCGATATTCAGACAGTCTTTATTGGCAATAAGTGCATTGAGTGCGATGCCTGCATGGACATCTGTCCGGTTGATTGCATAAATTTCATACCGAATGATGCAGAGGATGCTTTGCGGCAGAGCCTGCGTGTGCCGGCGGTCAATGTTGAACAGGATCTTTATGTCTCGGATCCACTCCGGACCGGGCGGGTCATGGTGAAAGATGAGGACGTTTGTCTGCACTGTGGTTTATGTGCGGAACGTTGTCCGACAAGCGCCTGGGATATGGCGAAATACACTTATGTCGAAGCTCAGGCCTCTCCGGTTTGTACCCTCCATAACAGAGCAGAGTTCCTATGACCGGAATCAATGATTTCGTCGTAAAGTTCGCCAACGTAAATGGCTCAGGTTCGGCGAGTGCAAACGGCTTTTTTGCCAAGGCGCTTTTCCGCATGGGACTGACCGTTTCGCCCAAGAACATCTTTCCCTCGAACATTCAGGGATTGCCAACGTGGTTCGAGGTGCGGGT
This sequence comes from Hyphomicrobiales bacterium, assembly GCA_021775795.1. Classification (GTDB taxonomy): domain Bacteria; phylum Pseudomonadota; class Alphaproteobacteria; order Rhizobiales; family JAJFHB01; genus JAJFHB01. Next base: position 16,956 of record JAJFHB010000366.1, read on the forward strand.
GAACGACAAGGGGTATGGCGGCCGCCGCGATGGCGTCGATCTTTTTGTCGCCATGAACCCGCAATCATACGAGCAGGACATCGAGGAAGTCGTGCCCGGTGGTTACGTATTGTACGACAGCACCATGGAGCGGTTCTTCGGCCGCGACGACATTACGATACTCGGCATACCGATCGCGCGCATGTGCGCCTACGCTTACGAAGACCCGCGGCAACGTCAGCTGTTCAAGAATGTTATGTATCTGGGCGCCCTTGCAGCTCTTCTGGACATGGATGCCGAAGTCGTCGAACTGGTCATCCGCCAGAAGCTTGGTGGCAAGGAAAAGCTTTTTGAGGCCAATCTGAAGGCACTGCACATGGGCCGTGATTATGCCCATGCAAATTTTGAGTGCCCCTTGCCGGTAAGGGTTCAAAGCGTACCTGACGCGCCGGACCGCATCATGATGAGCGGCAATGATGCTGCCGGTCTTGGATGCATTTATGCAGGCGCGACCGGTGCAGCCTGGTATCCGATCACCCCGTCAACTTCTCTGGCCGAAGCGTTTGAAGGTTATATGCTCAAGCTGCGCGGTGATGGAGAGGGGGCCTATCGCGGCGCTGTCGTACAGGCGGAGGACGAGCTTGCAGCGATTGGCATTGCGGTGGGTGCTGGATGGAACGGTGCGCGCTCCTTCACGGCGACATCCGGACCGGGCATCTCTTTGATGGGAGAGTTTATCGGGCTGGCCTATTTCGCCGAGGTGCCGGTGGTCATTTTCGATATTCAGCGGGGCGGCCCGTCTACCGGCATGCCGACGCGCACGCAGCAGTCAGATGTATTGGCGTGCGCCTATGCTTCCCATGGTGATACCCGTCACGTAATGCTCATTCCCAACGATCCACGCGAGTGTTTCGAGTTTGCGGCCCAGGCTTTTGATCTGGCGGAGAGGCTGCAGACGCCGGTGTTTGTGCTCAGCGATCTTGACATCGGCATGAACGATTGGCCGATTGAGCCTCTCTCCTGGGATGATACGAGGTCCTTTGACCGCGGCAAAGTTCTGGATGCCGCCGCCCTTGAAGACGTTGAACGATTTGGCCGCTATCTCGATGTGGATGGTGATGGCATTCCCTACCGGACAATCCCGGGAACCCATGCGACCAAAGGTGCTTACTTCACCCGTGGCTCCTCGCATGATGCTTATGCCGGTTACACGGAAGATGGCCAGATCAACGTGGAAAACATGCAGCGGTTAACCCGCAAATTTGATGGCGCTCTGGACCTCGTGCCCAAGCCGGAAGAGCATCGGAGAGGGAGTGGTGGCGACGCGGGCCTGATTTATTTTGGCTCCACCCATGCTGCCGTTCAAGAGGCGCTGGACCAGTTGGAAGCACAAGGCTTTGCGATGAATGCCCTGCGGTTGCGGGCCTTTCCGTTTACACAGGAAGTTCTCAAATTCGCCGAAGAACATGAGCGTGTTTTCGTTCTTGAACAAAACCGGGATGCGCAAATGCGCACGTTGCTGATGGCGGAAGCCGGGATTCCGGGTGAAAAACTTGTACCGTTACTGAATTTCGATGGCATGCCGCTGACAGCTACGTTCATTTCTGATGCCCTGAAGACCGCCCTCGAGGTTGAAGCCGACGGCGATAAACCCGCGTTTCGTATCGTCTGATCGAAGGAACCGCCGATGACTTACATGACGAAGCCTTCCGTGCGACATCCGGCACTTCGCCAGAATGATCTGGGACTGACACGACGTGATTATGAAGGTGTCATATCAACATTGTGTGCCGGCTGCGGTCACGATTCTGTAACGGCAGCGATCATTGAAGCGTGTTTCGAACTCAGCCTGCCGGCGCACCGCCTGGCAAAATTATCCGGCATCGGTTGTTCGTCAAAGACAACGAACTATTTTCTCAATCGCTCGCATGGTTTCAACTCTGTACACGGTCGTATGGCGGCAATTGCCACGGGCGCCAATCTGGCGAACCGCGATCTGGTCTATCTTGGAGTTTCCGGCGACGGCGACACAGCGTCCATTGGCCTTGGACAGTTTTGCCATGCAGTCCGGCGCCAGGTGAACATGGTCTATATCGTCGAGAATAATGGGACCTATGGTTTGACCAAGGGACAGTTCTCAGCCACCAATGACCGGGAATCGCGCTCCAAGAAGGGCAAGGACAATCTGTTCGAAGCCATCGATCTGTGTGCCATGGCAATTCAGCTGGGTGCGGGATTTGTAGCGCGGGGTTTTTCCGGCGACCGGGAACAACTTGTGCCGTTGATAAAGGCGGCAATCAACTACGACGGGTTTGCCCTTCTCGACATTATCTCACCGTGTGTGACTTTCAATAATCACGTCGCTTCGACAAAGTCCTATGATTATATCCGCGATCACTCTGAAGCTGTTGGCGGGCTGGATTTTGTTCCCCCGGAAGCAGAAATCGAAGTGGACTATGAGGAAGGTGCTTCAACCTCGATCACGCTGCACGATGGTTCCAAACTTGAATTGTCGAAGTTGTCGGATGGTTACGACCCGCGTGATGGGCATGGGGCCATTGATGTTATCCGGCGGCAGTACGAACAGGGAAACGTGGTGACCGGTTTGTTGTATGTGCGGGAAGATGTGGACGACCTGCATGCGCGCCTTAACACGCCATCCCAAGCATTGAACGCGCTGCCCGAGAGCGATCTCTGCCCCGGGCAGGTCGCTCTTGAAGCCATCAACGAAACGATGCGGTAGTTCGTTGTGGAGCCCTATTCCGTCGACGTTTCGTCTTCGGATTCCTCTGCATCACTGTCGCTCATGCTGTCGTCGTCAGACATCTCGCCGTCTTCGGACATCTCAGCATCTTCCGACATGTCGACGTCTTCGGGCAACTCGTTCGTTGTAATGCTTCCGAGATAGGCTGCGATGTTCTCCCGCAATTCGAGTTTCCGGAACTTATTGCGCATTTTCGTCGAGACATCGTCGGTGCCCAAATACTCGATGAGAAAAGCCTTTGGATCTTCCAGGTAGGTGATCAACAGCTCCTCCGTCCAGATCAACCCCTGCTCACCGGCTGTGACGTAGCTGTCGGAAAAGCTGTAATCCGGTGCGGTCCCCGCCTGACGGCCAATAACATTGAAGAGGCTGGGTCCAACACGGTTCACGCCCTCATCAACCGTATGACAGGCGCCGCAACGGCGGAAATCTTTTTCGCCCTGCTCGGGATCACCTTCGGCAAATGCTCCGCCTGATGCAACGGTGGCAGTAAGGGAAAGTGTTGCTGCAAGAAGCATCGAGTTGATGAAGCGCATTTTTTGATTTTCCGTTCCTGTTTACCGTCAATTCGCCAGAGGCCTGTTTAGACGCGGCTGATGTTAGGCGAATTGCCCGATGCATCAAGCGGACGGTTTGCCGCGTGTCGCCCATCAGGCAGAATCACCAAAGGTGGTGGATTAAAGGGTGCGCTTCTGGGCCCCGGGAGATTGGTGTGACTTTGGTTTTACGCAGCTATCTGGGGGACGTCAGTCGTCTTCCTCGTCGAGGATGCGCATTGCAGCGCCATCGAGATCTTCATACTGGCCCGACTTGAGGGACCAGATGAATGCCACAAGACCGATGCCGCCGAGGAGCAGGGCTGCTGGAATGAGAAGGAGCAGGTTTGTCATGCAACACCGTGCTTACTTGCCGAGTGCAGGTTTCCAGCGGTGCTTCGGGAAAGCGGTGTCGGGGCGTCCGCAACATGTGTTGGTGCGACCCGCCGCAAGCGCAGTGCATTGAGCGACACAACAAGCGAAGATGAAGACATAGCGATTGCAGCGACCAGCGGTGAAGCGAACCCGAATACCGCTATGGGAATGGCAATGAGATTATAAACCGCCGCGAGCGTGAAGTTCTGAAGGATCAGGGATTTTGCCT
>JAJFHB010000367.1 GCA_021775795.1 Hyphomicrobiales bacterium
TTCTTCATTTCGGCCCTGAAACGTTCGGCCCAATCCTGACTCGTTGCGTCTGCCAGTTTGGCGACCGGAAGACTCAAATCCGAAGCAGGCTCGTACCCCACTCCCAGGTCACTCAGAATTCGGGTTAGCGTGGTTCTTGGATGGTAAGAGAGTTCATCATAGGTGACGTACAACGGCTCGATATTCTCTCCGGCAAACCAGGCTTTCCATTCTTCGTCGAGTGTGGTGGCGCGCAGAAGCTGCGCCGCAATCGCCTTCTGATCGTAGATTGCCTCTTTTGGTGCTGAAAGGCGTTCCAGTTCTGACCCGTCGGGTGCGGCGTGCCAGAGCCCGGTTTGCGTGGCTTTCACATAGGAAATTGCCTGTTCGAGCTTGTTCTGGCGCGTCAGATAGATGAACAGCGACTTGCCGAAAGCAGTTTCTATCCGCTCCTTGTCGCTTGAGCACTGAGGATGCAGAACGCCAAGCTGCTCCATGAAAAACGCAAAGCTGTGGCGCTGTAAACGCAATCCGAACATGCCCGTTTCGCCGGCCCCGCGTTTGCGGGCCGCGTCGAACACGGCATTCAATGCGGCGTGTTCAGTGGCAAATTCTTCCCTCGACAGACCGTAGTCGCTCAGCCAATCCAGAATGGACGGCTCGTGAAAGTGGGAATCCGGCACGCCAGACTTGCCCGTCGCCGCCAAGAGCTTGCACAGAAGCGTGCTGCCGCTGCGCGGGCTGGTGCAGATAATGTAAGATTTGTAGTGGGCCATTTCGCGTACACTCAGGACCAGTCTGCTTCGAGATTGCACGCCAATCTTACGTAAGTAAGCGCACCTTTGCCACGGGGGGATTGGGCTCGACGTGTGAAACTGCCGCTGATCGGCTGCAACCAACGCTTGGCGTAGGCCGCAAGATGAAAGACAATGGATGATGCTTTCGCGATGATGGCTGCGTGTATCTTCCTGTTCACGTCACCACGCAAAACATCCGATTGAGCGAGCAAGCAAGCGGATTGCCAGTCTGTTGCATCGGGCGTCATTGATGGTTTATGGATGAAACCGGGTCACGTGATAGGCGCCATGACCCGTATAATCCCGAGCGGACAATGGACTTCGGCGCCACGGGGAACCAGCACCATGCAGATGGAAGAGCAACCATTGTTGGCGGCATTGCAGTCCTACCTCGACTTGCCACTGGAGCGCATTCGCACGTTCGAACCGGGACATTATACATCCGGGGAATTCTATGACCTTGAGGTCGAGCATATCTGGAAGAAGCAATGGATCAACGTTGGGCACGTCAGCGAAGTTCGCAAACCCGGTGACTATTTCTCGATTGACCTGATCGGGGAACCGATGATGATCGTGCGAGGCAAGGATATGCAGATCCGCGCGCTCAGCACCGTGTGCCGGCACCGTTACATGCTCGTGGCCATGGACAAGGAGAGCGGCAACAAGAATTCGTTCCGATGCCCCTACCACCATTGGACCTACGCAACCGACGGCAAACTTGTCAGCGCCACCTATATGGAAGGCCACGAGGAATTCGACGCCAGCAAGGTTTGCCTGCCGCAATTCCGTATTGAAATCTGGAATGATCTGATCTGGGTCAACCTGGACGATGCTGCAGAGCCACTTGCACCGCGTCTATCAGCTCTCAACGACCTTTTCTCGGTCTACTCCTGTGGCGATGACTGGGACATGACCAATCTTTACGACAAGGTCTGGCCCGGCAATTGGAAGAACTTTACCGAGAACAATATGGAAGGCTACCACCACATGGGCCTTCACAAGAATACACTGGAGACCTATTCGCCAACCCGAAACACAGCCAACGTCACCTATGGCGAATGGTGGACGCGATATCAGGTCCTCTACGACATGGATCTGGAACCAGCCCGCGACCTCATTGCGCAGTCAAACTGGCAGCCCGGCGATATGCACCAGGATGAACCGTGCCTCGACATCTTGATGGTCCATCCGGGCAACGCCTTTGTGATCTATCCGGGTGGCGCCGGGTTTTACGCCCTGTGGCCAACCGCGGTGGACGAGGTGCGCTACAGGGCCGGTTCGGTCAGGCCCGGTGACATGGAACGCTTCGATCCCGATGGTGAAGCCTATGATTCATTCCGCGCACTTGATGAGGACGGTGAGAGCATGCCTCACATTGCACGCGGCGTACAATCATCCCGGGCTGCTGCCGGCTACCTGACCTGGATGGAGGAACCCATTCTGCGCTGGATGCAGTGGATTTCGCGCCGCATACTCGAGGGCGAAACCGCTAAACAATAGCCCTGCCCTTCGCGGCAAAATTGGAGGCAAAGCTGCATGACGCTCCAGTTGGTATTTAACTGATATGAGTCGTGACAGAGGCACGATTACCTTCAAATTCGATGAAACACTCAACGGCAGACAATGGCTGACATTGCTCGACCATCTCAAAGAAGCGGGATGGACATATGAACATGAAGGCATGGTTCTGGTCAGCCCCCTCAATGCCGACGCAATCGCCTTTGGGGGAGTGGCACTAAGCCGTGATGCTCTTGAAAGGCTTGTTGATGCGAAAGGGATCAGGGATGAAGCACTATTGCTTCTGCTCCGCGATGCCAACGGCGACTCCGCATGTACATTGTATCAACGCAGCGAAGAGTTTTCGGTGTTTCTCGGTGACACCTCCAGGGATGTTCCCGACCATCTGATTGTTGATTACGGTCACTATCTCTCGATTTTCCTTCCTGTCCTGTTTGAACTCAAGGGTGCTTTTGGGCTGAATGTCTCTGCCTATGTTGACCGCGTTTAGCTGGTTTTCGGCTCTCGGTGTCCTTGTGACTGATGCTCCTCAAATCCGGGCTGGTTCGCTTGCCTTTACGGAGACTTGCCACCTTTCAGGCCGCAATTGTGTTTCCTGGTGCCCTGCGACCGGGAAGACATTGAACCGAATGCCTTCGACATTCGCACAAATTGGTGCAACGGTGCCTTGACTGTCGCGGATCGGGGCATCTCATGACCCCTCGCTTGAAGCCTCTCAAGGAGGCGGCCCTCGGACAAGAATAGCTCTATGCCGGATGGTGGACCCCGCCGCCACCGTTTCCTTATGCTCGCAACACTCCTAGAGAGGAGAATATCCGATGCGCCTTACCGTTTCGCTCGCCAGCCTATGCTTCTTGATGATGACAATCACGTTTGGATCAGCCCGTGTCGCCCAGGCCACGAGCTGCCCTTGTTGGACAACGGAGCGGATCGTAGAAGCATGTGCCAACATGGAAGGCATATATTTTGAAGCGAGGCTTTCCATGTATCTTCGTTGCTGGCCGGCCGGATCCGAAGAAGAAATTGAATTATACGGCACCGAGGATATTGAAGCGCGTTTCCGCACCACATCGTCTGTTTGCCAGGTTACGGCTCTAGGATCAGGCGACAGGCAAGACCATACTTTCGGTTTGGCGGCGGAAGAATTGGAACCTGCCTGCAGGGCGAACCTGCAGGAGGCGCAACGTACCCTCAACTTCGCGCAGTAGATTGGCGATTGCGAAGGTGTAGGCCGCGTTCACTCCTGCCCATGTCGTGGGCTCTTCCAATACTCTGACTGCAAATTGACAGTGACAATCGAAGGTACAACCGCCGTCGCGCGGCCCTCCTTTTGTGAAGGTCACTGCCTAGTTTTTGGGCCACTGTTTGGCAAAGGGCTGTTGCAGCGCCCGCTCAACCTGATCAAGACGGTCCTGGCCATAAAACATGTCGCCGTCGACGAAGTAGGTGGGCGAGCCAAAGACGGAGCGTTCAATGGCTTCTGCCGTGTTTGCTTCGTAGACCGCCTTCACCTCGGGCGCTCGCGCCGCCTCAAGCAGGGAGGGGGCATCGAAACCTGCTGATGTAGCCACATCTCGCAAAACACTCTCATCCGCAAGGTCTGCATGCTGTAACCAGTGAGCCTCCAGAAAGGCATGGGCCAGCCCGTCTACATTGCCGCCGTCCGCTGCGCCGGCAATCAGCATGGCGTTGACCAGGCTTGTGTCGTGAAAGTGGTTGGCATTGAAGCCATGCTTTATCGGCACGTTGCGGTATTCCGCCCAACGCTCAATCTCCCGGGCAAAATAGTAGGTGTTGTGGGCCTTGCTGCGGGCACGAAAACCGCCGGGGGAAACGGCTGAAACAACGCCGTTCAGATAGACCGGCTTATGCACAATGCGGCGGCCGGCGGCAGCAGCAATTTCCGCCAAACGGCTTGACCCGATATAGGCGAACACCGAATGGGCAGAATAGAAATACTCGATCTCCGACATGCCTGCTTCCCTTAAATGACGCTGGTGAATCCGGTGCCCCTGATGCGGGCAGTATCAATACCATTGCAGCAATTGATCAGGCAACCGCAGCCGCAGCACCGCGACGAAGACTGCCAGGTGTTACGCCAAAAACGCGCTTGAAGGCGCGACAGAAGGCGGCTTCCGAACGGTATCCAAGCTCAACGGAAATATCGGACAGGGTGCCAGTGCCGTCGAGCAGGCGGGCGCGGGCGAGTTGCATGCGCCATTCGGTGAGATACTGCATGGCGGGCTGGCCGACCATTTCCGTAAACCTTGCGGAAAAGGCGGAGCGCGACATGCCGACTTCCTGGGACAGGGTGGCGACACTCCACTCCCTCTCCGGCAGCTTGCGGATGAGAGCAAGCGCCCGCCCGATCCTGTCATCGCGCAGGGCGGCAAGCCAACCCTGGTCCGCTTCGGGAGCGCGTTCCAGCCAGGCCCGGATCGCCTGAATGACGACGACGTCGGCAAGGCGTGTGATAACGGTTTCACCACCGGGCTTGAGAACCGCCGCTTCACTGGCGATAAACCGCAGGGTGCTCTGCAACCAGCCGCTCGCCTCATCACCCCAACCGTCAATCTGGATGATTTCGGGCAGAAGCTTGAGAAGATGTTGCGCCGCCACCGCGTCAAAGCGGACGACGCCGTACATGGAGCGGGTCAGCTCACCACCGCCGCCGTAGGCCATGTATTCATAGCACTCGCTGATTTTGTCGACCGGAATATCAAACAACGGTTGCGCTGCGACCCCGGGGTCGCTGCTGATGATGTGGGGCGGGCCATGAGGAATGAGGGTGAGGCTTCCCTGCTCCAGCAGCCGTGGTTCTGAACCCTCTATCTGTAGCCAGCAACGCCCGGACGTCACGACAAGAAAGGTCATGACATCTTCAAGTCTGGGGATGGCAATGCCGAACGGTGCAGTGAATTCACCACGACAATAAAGCGTCCCCGTCAGGCGGAGCATGTGAAGGGTTTCCGCAAGCGGGTCGGATGTTGGCGGGATCACGGGGTTTGGTGTCGTCATTTCAACTCTATAGCCCAGGTGCCTACCAATAATCCACTCAATTGGACGAACTGCATATAATTCTGGATATATCTACATTGTTAGTCTCACCCGATCCTCATATGTCTGATCCACGTTCAATCACTCACACGGAGAAGCATCATGAGTAACGCGCCCATTCTCGTCATTGGATCGACCGGCAAGACCGGCCGCCGCATTGCGGCAACGCTTAGCGCGCGCCAAATTCCGGTCCGGCACGGATCACGTAATTCTGCCATTCCTTTCGACTGGGACAGGCCGGACACATGGGCTCGCGCACTGAAAGGCGTTGCTTCCGCCTATGTGTCATACTTCCCCGACCTCGCTTTTCCCGGTGCCCCGGAAAAAATCGAAGCCCTGGCGGAAAGCGCCAAACAGGCCGGCGTCAAACGGCTTGTCTTGTTGTCAGGCCGTGGCGAAGCCCACGCACAGCACTGCGAAGATATCATCGCCAACAGCGGCCTGGAGTTTACCCTCGTGCGTGCGGCCTGGTTCGCCCAGAATTTTTCTGAAGGTTATCTTCGTGACCCGGTTCTCGACGGCATGATCGCGCTGCCGGCCGGCGATGTCCGCGAGCCCATTGTCGATGTGGATGATATTGCCGACGTCGCCGTGGCCGCCCTCACGGAAGATCACCATGCAGGCCAGCTCTACGAGATCACAGGCCCGCAGCTTTTGAGTTTTGCCGAGGCGGCGTCTGAACTGTCTTCAGCCACCCGAAGTGAGGTTCGCTATCTACCCATCAGCTTCGATCAGTTTCATGCCGCCATGACGGAGATTGGCGGCGCGATGGTGGCCGATGTTTTCACGGATATTTGCCGGGAAGTGCTGGATGGGCGGAATGCCTCGCTTGGTGATGGTGTGAAACGGGCGTTGGGCCGCGAGCCCCGCGACTTTGCCACCTTCTGCCGCCTTGCCGCCGATGCCGGGGCCTGGAGCGCTGCCGCCTGATGAAACGGGAGAACAGGTTTCCCGCACCCTTCCCCTGCAACGGAAAGAGATCATGAAAAACTCGAAACTGCTCAAAGCGCTTCTGTTCTTAGGTGGCGCGGTTGCCATTGGTATTGGCGCTGCCATTCTTCTGATGCCAACCGATTTCTACGGGACATACGGTATCGACATTGGCCGTGACGCCAGCCTGCTCAATGAAATCAGGGCGCCCGGCGGCGCTCTGGTGGCGATGGGTGTCCTTGTGATGGCGGGGGCGTTTTTCGCACAATTCACTTTTGCTTCCACAGTGATCGCAACGGCGGCCTATCTCTCTTACGGGCTCTCCCGTCTCTTCAGTATGGCGATGGACGGAATGCCGGACAGCGGTCTTGCCGGGGCCGCCGCCTTCGAACTGGTGATGGGGGTGATCTGTGCCTTTGCCCTCGTGCGCTATCGGGTGAGTTGAAACCTCCAGCGCAACACCAGCCTTCCCTCAATCACGCACCAAGGTTTCATCAGATGCCAACCTGGTTCCTGCTTCTCTGTCAGTTCTCCATCATCGCCACGGCCATGGTTGCCGGCGTCTTCCTTGCCTTTTCCGACTTCCTCATGCGGGCGCTGGATACCACCGGTACGGCTGCCGGCATCGAGACGATGCAAGCCATCAACAGGGAGGTCATGCGAACTATTTTCATGGCGTTGCTCATCGGGATGGCGCCCGTTTCCGTGATCATCGGCGGTTATGCCTATGTACATATTAGCGGAACGACAGCACTGCTCCTCATGCTGGCGGCGGGCGTCTATCTCATCGGTGTCTTCGGCGTCACCATTGGCTTCAATGTGCCACTCAACAATCTTCTGGCAGCGGCAGACCCCGCATCGAGCGCCGGCGCAGACCTCTGGAAGACGCGCTATCTGAGCAACTGGACATTCTGGAACAGTGTGCGTACTGCCGGCAGCGCTCTATCCGCAGGCCTTATCCTTTATGCCCTCACGGGGCAGACACAGGGATAGGTTGCAAACAGTGGAGCCACAAACACCGCCAGGCGGTCAGAAGGGCCTTGTACTGGTTTGATCTGGCGGTGGAAATAGTTTGCGGCAGGCTTTGACAGACACGTTCCTTAGCCGACAGAATGCGCTCGATTAAGCTTGGCAATCTGTCCTGCACTGGAGGCACCACGGTGGGTTTGGAATCGCAAGAAAGAACGCTGGTACATGTGCTGGCACGCGCCGTTGAGCAGCATCGCGACAAACCCTGGATCGTGACCGAGAATATCAGCCTCACTTATGGGGAGGTCGACCTGCTCTCAAACCGTGTAGCCAATGGCATGACGGTGCTTGGCATCGCGCCTGGCGATACCGTCTTGTTCATGTTGCCGGATACCCCGGATTTTGTGGCGACCTGGGTTGCCTGCAGTAAAGCCGGTGCGGTTGAGGTGCCTGTCAACACCGGCTATCGCGGCGACATTCTTGTTCATGTGGTCAACGACAGCCGCGCCCGCACCGCGGTGGTGGATGCGCAGTTTCTCGAACGCTTTGAGGCAGCAGCCGACCGCCTGGAGCATCTGGAGCGGTGTTTTGTGATGTCAGCGCCCGGCGAAGAGATGCCGGCAACACCTGAGCTTGCTCGCAAATGTGAACTTCTCCCCTATGAAGATCTTCTTTCGAACAATGAAAACGCTCCTGACCACAGCCCCGTAATCTCTGATCTCAAGGCCATTATGTATACATCCGGCACCACCGGCGCCTCTAAAGGGGTGATGGTTGCACACGGGCATGCCTACGAATATGCAGCAGGTGCCGCCACCGTGCTGGAGATCAAAGAAGATGATGTCTACTACACAGCCGGCCTGCCGCTGTTCCACATTGCCGGCAAATGGGGGGCGATCTTTGCCGTTGCTCTGGTCGGGGCAACGGCTGCCTTTCCGCAGCGCTTCAGCGCCAGCGAATTCTGGAATGACATCCGCAAGTATGGTGTGACCACCACCTTCCTTCTCGGCGCCATGGCGAATTTTCTGCAACGGCAGCCAGCCTCTCCGGACGATGCCAACAACCCGCTGACAAAAGTATTGATGTGCCCGCTGCTGCCTGATGTGGGCGATTTTGCGAAACGGTTCGGCGCACGTATCGCGACCGCCTATGGCTCAACAGAAGTGAATGGCACCATGTACATGCCCCTTGGCACCAAAGTGGAGGACATCCAGGTTGTCGGGCCGGTGCGGTCTGATAAATTCGATGTGGCCGTGGTCGATGAAAACGACAATGTGGTGCCCCCGGGTACGCTGGGTGAGATTGTCGTGCGGCCAAAGGAGCCCTGGATCTCCATGCTCGGCTACTGGAACCAACCCGAATGGACGGTCAGGATGTGGCGAAACCAATGGCTGCACAGCGGCGATGCGGGCCGTTACGACGAAGATGGCAACTACTATTTTGTCGATCGCATAAAGGATGCCATTCGACGGCGCGGCGAGAACATCTCCTCGATGGAAGTGGAGAGCGTGATCAGCCAGCATCCAGCTATCGCCGAATGTGCCGTCTATCCGGTTGTCTCCGAATACAGCGAACAGGAAGTCGGCACGGCGATCGCCCTCAAGCCGGGAGAAACACTGGAGCCTGTCGATCTCATTTCGTTTCTTGAGCCACGCATGGCGCACTTCATGGTGCCGCGTTTCATCGTTTTCGAAGAGGCACTGCCCAAAACACCAACCGGAAAAATACAGAAATACTCCCTGCGTGAACGAGGCGTCACGCCGGAAACCTGGGACAGGGAAGCCGCTGGGGTGAAACTGTCACGCTGAGAGTAAACCAAAATGAGCACCGATGTTCTCCATGACGACTTCGAGGAAAAACCCTACTGGTGGGATGCAGCACCGGTGCGGCGTGGCGATCTGCCGGATCTGCCGGCCCGCGCCGATGTCGTCATCGTCGGATCCGGATACACGGGCCTGTCCGCTGCCCTGACACTTGCACGGGCCGGACGCGAGGTCGTCGTTCTCGACCGTGACGCACCCGGCGCAGGAGCAAGCTCGCGCAATGCCGGTTACGTCGGCACCGCCCTGCTCGCCCCCTTCACCAAACTTCTGGCCCAGCATGGTGCTGCAAAGGCCGTTGCCTATTACGGCCAGGCAAAGGCTGCTTTCGACTATACGACCACGCTGATCGAACGTGAGCAGATCCGCTGCCAGTACAACCGCAGCGGCCGCATCTACTGGGCTTATACCCAACGCCAGCTGGATGGGCTGGCGCTGGAGTTTACAAACCTGAATACGCATCTTGGCAAGGAGGGCAGAATTCTCCGTGGTGACGAGATTGCTATGGAATGCGGCTCTGAGCTTTATTGCGGCGGCCTTCTCATTCCAGAAACCGGCGCTCTGCATCCAGCGCTTTTTCTCGGAGGGCTTATAGAGCGCGCCGAGGCTGCCGGTGCCAGCATTATTGGTGAGACAGAGGTTCTAGGGATAGCGCCTGCCACAGGGGGGCACCGGCTGGAAACGGCACGGGGAAACATCGAGGCAAAAAACGTTATCGTTGCCACGAACGGCTACACCGGCAGGTCGACACCGTGGTTTCAGCGCCGCATGCTTCCAGCCCTTGCGCATATGATTGCCACCGAACCCCTGGATCCCGGCCTTGTTAAAAAGCTGCTGCCCAGTGGACGTACCAATCTTGATGCCCGCTCAACTTTCCATTACTGGCGGGGTTCACCGGATGGCACACGATTGCTGTTTGGTGGGCGCACCGGACTAAGCGCCAGCGATCCGGAAACTTCGGCGCGCGCCGGGCACGCGGAGATGGCGGAGATTTTTCCGGAACTCGAAGGCGCACGCATCACTCATTACTGGAACGGTCGGCTCGGCCTGACGCGAGACCACCTGCCGCGCATTGGCCTGAAAGATGGCGTGCATTTCGCCATGGGCATGAACGGTGCCGGGTTGCCCATGGGTACGTATCTTGGACATAAGGCTGCACTGAGAGTGTTGGGGGATGGAGCATCGACGACAGAGTTTGACGCTCTCACCTTCAAGACCATCCCCTTTTACACCGGCAACCCCTGGTTCGTTCCCACTCTCGCCCGGCTTGAGCGGCTCAAGCACCTGCTGGAACGCCCGCCGCCAAAAACCGCTGCGTGATCAGGCGGCCTGTTGCCGGCAATAGCACGAGGCCTTGATGACCACTTCAGCACGCGCCAGAGCCAGATCAAGACGCTGCTTTATGGCTGGCGTTTCAACCGTATCGCCGCGGCGGACGAGACATTCATGCAGTCCGTGCAGGCTCCAGACGTTTTCAGGATGCTGGCAGGCCCGGGACAGAGAACCGTCGAGACCCAGATCGGCGCGGTAGACCGCTTCCGCCTCTTCGGCGCGTCCCTGCTCGAGCAGAAGCGCGCCGAGCGCGTGGCGCGCCGGCTGCATCCAGCCCCAGGGTTCATCATAGGGAAGCGCATCATCCAGAGCGACGGACTTGCGCAGATGTGCGAAGGCAACATCATGATTGCCAAGGCGGTACTCAAGCTCGCCATTCAGCATTTCTGTTGCAACTTCGAGGAGATCGACAACCGTATTGTTGTGAACGCGACGGGTGTCGGGGACTTTTTCCTTCGCCAGCAGATACGCATCGCGCTCACGTTCGGCATCTGCGATGTTGCCGAGTGCTGAATGGGCGACACATTTGGAGTAGTGCATCATCGCGGTTGTGGCGCAGTAAAGCTCTGCATCCTCGGGCAGTTCCTGAGCGATAATGTCATGCCATTTGCCAAAGCGGATGAGAACATGCTGCTTCATGGGCAGGTAGCCTTCCATGAAGTCCGCCATCGGGGGTGAAGGTATGCGCAGCAATTCGTCCGGTGTCGTTGCGATAAGCTCTTCGGCGGCCTCAATTGCGGGTGTGTACTGGCCCAGGAACATGGCTCCATAAATGGCAAAATGATAATCATGAATGCGGTACATCGAATAGACATTCATGGCACCTTCGCGCTCGAGATACCTGCGATCCGCCTCAATTGATTTTTGATTGTAGATGACGACGTCGCGGTAAAAGCCACACAGAACATCAATGTGGGTGGGCATATGTATGAGGTGGCCCGCATCCGGCACCATGTCGCGCAATTTGTCGCCGGCGCGCAGTGCCTTTTCAGGATGCGGCGACATTTCCATCAGATGAACGTAAAGATGCAACAGCCCCGGATGTGACCAGCAGGCCGGGATTTCGTTCATGGCCTTTTCCAAAACCTCAACCGCTTCTGCCGTGCCCGCACCTTCGGCCACGCCGCCTGTTTGCAGATCCCACATCTTCCAGGGTGTGCGGTTCATGATGGCATCGACAAACACGGTGATAACTTCCAGGTCTTCTGGATGGGCGCGATAGACTTCCCGCATGGCATCGGCGAAATCATCGTTCCAGGGCATCATGTCTTTGATCGGATCACGTTGTGGATAGCGGGTTAAGAGCGCTTCAATCAAAGCCTGCTCCACAGGTGTTGCATTAGCCATCAAAGCGAGTGCCGCGTGTGCGGCGTCATAGGCGGTTGCAAGGGCTTTCTCGCGACCAGGCTTGTCAAAGAGGTGCCACGGCAGGTTGTAGTTTGGCCCTGCAGCATAGGACAAACCCCACTGAGCCATGGCGCAGTCCGGATCGGATTCGAGCGCTTTTCCAAAGCACGACATGGCCTCTGAGTGATTAAAGCCATAGGTCCAGTTCAGACCGCGATCGAACCATATCTGCGATTCAGACGATGTCGTGGTAACTGCGCGTGTATGAGCGCCAAGATCATAATAGTCCATGAGAGCTCCGGAATTGGTCAGTCGGAATGCGCTCTTCGTCCCGGCCAGCCCGTTGAACAATGCTGTGGCCAACTTTGTTGTTGGCTTTGTTCACCGCTCAATATTGGCACCGCCCTCTTCCGTACGCTTTGCAATGAAGGCATCAATTTCTTCAAGACAAGCCGGATCGAAGTCAGGCACAGCATATGCAGCGAGGGTGTCCTTGTAAATCCGGTTGGCGCGCTGGGTCGCATCAATCGAACCGCGGTCCTGCCAGTTTTCGAAGTTGCTCCAATCTGACAGAAGCGGCGAGTAAAAAGCCGTCTCAAAGCGGTCGAGTGTGTGCTGGGTGCCGAAGAAATGTCCGCCGTGCCCGACATCTGCAATGGCATCCACAGCAAGTGTTGCCTCGTTCACGTCCAGAGGTTTGAACAACTCTGCAAACATCTGCAGCATCTCAATATCGATGACGAACTTTTCAGCCGATGCGGTAAGACCGCCCTCAAGCCAGCCGGCGCCATGGAGCAAAAGGTTGGTGCCGCCCATGAGGGCACCCCACAATGACATCTGCGTTTCATACGCCGCCTGGGCGTCAGGGGCATTGGAAGCGGTGACCCCCGATGACCTCAGTGGCAAACCATAGCGCCGCGCAAGCTGACCTGAGGCAAAGGCTGCTTTTGTGTATTCGGGCGTGCCGAATGCCGGCGCCCCTGTCTTCATATCCACATTGCTGGTGAAGCTGCCATAGCAAACCGGCGCTCCCGGTTTCACAATCTGTGAGAGGGCAAGCCCGGCGAGAGCTTCAGCATTCTGCAGCACCAGCGCGCCGGCTATGGTTACAGGCGCCATTGCCCCGGCAAGCGTAAAAGGTGCCAGAACCATCAACTGACCGGCCATTGCCGCGTCAATGATGCCGCGGCACATGAGGTGATCAAGCTGGAGTGGAGAGTTCGAGTTGGCAACGGAATAGCAAACCGGCGTCTGCGCGAAAGCCTCGGCGCTGAGACCATGGGCAATCCGGATAATCTCGTAGGCATCCGCAACAGCCTGTGTCCCGCGAAAAAAGACGAAGGGGATTTTGTCGGTCAGCGTGAGTACGGAACGGGTCATCGCAAGGTGGCGGATGTTTGGCGGAATGTCCTGCGGCTCAACAAACGGCCCGATCATGTGAATGACGTCAAAGCTTTGCGACAGGCGGCAGAAATCATCGAGGCAGGCGAGCGTCCCCGGACGGCGGCCGCCGTCGAGATCCGAAAAGTTGGGTGTGCCGCCGGTGGTGCAGACCCCAACGTGGCGCCCGCCAATGGTCACGTCGCGATCAACACCACGCCCTTTCAGCATCACTTCGCCAGGCGCCAGAGCGATCAACGACAGCAAAGCATCTGGATCGAAGCGCACGACGTCATCGCCCGAAACGGCCATCCCTGCTTTTGCATAATGGTCACGCGCTTCCGGGCTCAATACCCTCACGCCGGTTTCCAAGAGTACCCTGAGTGATGCCAGGTGAATGGCCTCTATCTGGTCTGCACTGAATTGCTCAACCGGCGGATAGGGGTTTTCCCACTGCCGCCAGGCTGTGTCGAAGGCGCGCCCTGCGTTGCTTTGGCGCTTCGCTGCACGTGCCGAGCGTCCGCCGGTTCGCCGGCCGCTCATGTGCTCACACCATTGCGGGCCATTCGCGCCAGAAAGGCATCGGCATCGCCTTCACCAAGGCTGTTTCCCGTGAAGCATTGATAGTAGGCAGAAAGAAAGCCCGCGCGCTCCGTCAACGGCTCGCGGACGCCCAGGGAATAGTAACTGAGCTGGGTGAAGTAGATGACGCGGGCCCGAATGAAGGCTTCCGTTGGTTCGTAGCCGTGGGTTTCAAAGAAGGCGGCAATGGACCTGACCCGGTTATCATCTTCCTGGGCGACACTTTTCAAAACACCATCGGCACGCCGGGACCAATCCCTGACGGCCTGATCAAGCCTGGGGTCAAATCTGGTGTGATCAACCCACACGGCAAAGAGCTCGAGAATACCCTCACTCAGCGTTTGGGCGGCGGTGAGCGCATCCACCATGACGCCCGTGTTGCGGGCGCGCCACTCGGCCAGCAAGGCCTCAAGGAGCGCATCCCTGCTCTTGAAATGCCAGTAGAAGCTTCCCCGCGTCACCTCTAGAAGGCGCGACAGTTGGGTGACCTGTACGGCATCAATGCCCTCTTCCACAAGGACCGTCAAAGCTGCGGCGATCCAGTCATCGCGGTTCAGCTGCGGCATCCGTTTGTCTTCGTCGCGGGTAGACAACAAGGTCATGTTTCAGCATTCCATACAGGGTTGACGGGTTCCATACACCCCTGTATGTATCGCGTCAATCAAACAAAGCAGATGCCCGTTGGAGTGACCTGGTATGGCGCATGAAAAGAAAAGCCCGGCGCGGCGCGTGCCCTTCACGGAAGTTCAGTTTCTCCCCCGCTTTGCCTATGGCGAACAGGCAGAGATTGCCGAAGTGAACGGTGAGCAGGATGGCACTGTGCTTGGAACCGGCTTTGCGCGCTTCACCAATGCGTCCATTCCCTGGACGGTCAAGTATGATGAAGTTCTGCTTGTCATTGAAGGGGAGGTAACAGTGCGGACGGCCGAGGGTGATCTGGTGGCCGGCCCGATGGATTGCATCTGGCTGCCTGACGGCACTGAGCTTACATACGTCTCCAAATCTGCCCTGGTGTTTTATGCGGTGCATCCAAACACCTGGCCGGAGGATGA
>JAJFHB010000368.1 GCA_021775795.1 Hyphomicrobiales bacterium
CCTCACGGATCTGAAACTTGATGATTCGACCATCGTTGCCGCCCTTTTGCATGATGTCATCGAGGACACGGAGACCACCCGTTCCGAGATCGATCGCCTTTTTGGCGAGGACATTGGCTATCTCGTCGAGGGCCTGACAAAAATCAAGCGCCTTGATCTGGTGTCCCGGGAAGCAGCGCAGGCTGAAAACCTGCGAAAGCTGCTCGTCGCCGTCTCCAACGATATCCGGGTGCTGCTCGTCAAGCTGGCAGACCGTTTGCACAACATGCGAACCCTGCATTATGTGCCGGAAGACAAGCGCAAGCGAATTGCCGAAGAAACAATGGACATCTATGCGCCGCTCGCCGGACGCATGGGCATCCAGGAAATGCGCGATGAACTTGAGGATCTGGCTTTCCAGGTCCTCAATCCCGATGCACGGGAAACCATAATTCAGCGTCTTGAAGCATTGCGCCAGGAAAGCGGCGATGTCATTCGCGAAATTGAAGAGACCTTGAGCGAGCGTCTGAGCGCTGTGATCGCAGATGTGAAAGTGAAGGGCCGGGAAAAGCGCCCTTACTCCATCTGGAAAAAAATGGAGCGCAAACAGATATCGCTCGGTCAATTGTCTGACATTTACGGCTTCCGGGTAATTGTTGCTGAAATTGGCGATTGCTACTCGGCACTGGGTGCGGTGCATCAGAATTGGCGTGTGGTTCCCGGGCGTTTCAAGGATTATGTTTCGACACCAAAACAGAATGACTATCGTTCGATCCATACAACGGTCATCGGCCCGCACCACAAGCGCGTCGAGTTGCAGATACGGACGACCGAGATGCACGAAGTGGCAGAACTGGGCGTTGCCGCCCACGCTTTGTACAAGGATGCCTCGAACGGCGCCGTTGCAAACGGCCACTCAGGCGCAGTGCCGTTGTCCACTGAATCCAACGCTTACCGCTGGCTTCGCCGGCTTGTCGACCAGATTGCTGAAGGCGGAACGCCTCAGGAATTTCTCGAGCACACCAAGCTCGAGTTGTTCCACGATCAGGTTTTCTGCTTCACCCCGAAGGGCCATCTGATTGCGCTTCCAAGAGGCGCGACCGCCATTGATTTCGCCTATGCAGTGCATACCGACGTTGGCAACTCATGCGTAGGGTGCATGATCAATGGCCGTCATTCACCGCTCATCAGTGAGTTGGAAAATGGTGACGAAGTCGACATTGTGCGGTCCGAAGCTCAGGTTCCGCCTGCCGCATGGGAGAATTTTGCCATTACCGGTAAAGCGCGTTCTGCGATCCGCCGCGCCACCCGGGATGCGCTTGATCATCAATATGTCAGCCTTGGCCGCGAAATCTATCAGCGCAAGATGCGCAAAATGGAACGTGATGAAGATGAGATCGATCTTGCAGAAATCGCCCCACGTCTGGGGTTAAAGAGTGAAGATGAGTTGTTGTCCGGCATCGGACGAGGCGAAATCGAAGTTCAGCAGGTTCTATCCTCCGGCAGCAATGGAAAAGATGCCGTTGCCGGTAATGGCGCTGATGAGAGTGACTGGATGGTGGGCAGGTTATGGAACCTGGCAAACCTCAGCAAAGTTATTCGCATGCCGGGAAGTGGATCGCGGCGCGGACGCGATGCAGCCGTTCCGGTGCGGGCCGCCAACCGTGATTTGCCTGTCAAGATGGCAGAGGGTGAGGGCGCCATCCCCGGCGACCGGATAGTCGGCATCATTACGCCCGGTACCGGCATTACGATTTATCCAATTCATTCCAAATCGTTGAACGAACTCGAGGACCATCCCGAACGCTGGGTCGATCTCGCCTGGGACGTTGATGACAGCGATATGCAGCGCTTTCAAACACGAATCAGCGTCACTGTATTGAATGAAGTCGGTGCTTTGGCCCAGATTGCCATGGCGATCAGTCAGGCTGAGAGCAATATTGCCAACCTTGCCATGACGGAGCGCGCCACCGATTTCTATGAAATGCAGATTGAAGTGGAGGTTCGTGACCTGAAACACCTCAACATGATCATGGCAGACCTGCGGAACATGACGATTGTGAGCAGGGTTACGCGGATATCGACTTGATGCCCGGGCGTGGTGAGGTTAAGAGCAGGACTACTAGGTGTGTATGCGGCTTGCTTGATGCTCACCGCTTCTCGCAAACTCTTGTTTGGGCCTGATGTAACAGGCTGCTGTTCAGGACCGTGAGGCGACATGACGGAAGAAGAAGTACTATCCGAGTTTCGCGCTGCCGGCGCGCTGCTGGAGGGGCACTTTATCCTGTCGTCGGGACTGCACAGTCCTGCCTATCTTCAATGTGCAAGGGTGATGATGGACGCGAGCCGCGGAATGCGTCTTTGCGGTCAGCTGGCGACTCAGGTGAAAGAGGCGTTTGGAGACCGCATAGACATGGTTGCATCCCCAGCAATGGGTGGCGTTGTCGTTGGTTATGAGATGGGACGGCAGCTTGATGTCCCGGCAATATTCTTTGAAAGAGTTGACGGGGAACTGGCGCTGCGTCGTGG
>JAJFHB010000369.1 GCA_021775795.1 Hyphomicrobiales bacterium
TTCAACGATGAAGTAACCATTGCCGTTGATAGCAACATGAGTGCTGACATCAGACGAAATGATATCCCCCTGCACCGTGTTGGTGGCTCGCGAATTGGCGATTACCGTGCCGCCCTGGTGCGAGCCTGGCACTGAATCGCCACTCACAAGATCCACAAAACTCGTCTCGGTTCGCTTGAAACCGGTTGTCTGACTGTTGGCGATATTGTCGGATATATGCTGAAGCGCAAATGATTGCGCCCGAAGCCCACTGATCGCTGCAGTCAGCGCCCCAAAGATACCCATCTCGTTGCTCTCCTTTTTCTACTCACCTCCGGAACCCTCCGGACGAGATGACGGACTGATCAGGGAACCCATCAGCAATCCGCAGGCCAGTTTTGATAATTGAGCAATTTCAGATACTTAGGATTCTTCAAATTTCTGCGTTTCTCAAAAACCCGGCAAGAACTGCTGTTTGCCCGGCAGCAATTGCCGCCCAGCGGAAAGCCGCGCACTCGATTTGACGTGCCGGTAGCGTCGTCTGTGGAACTCAGGTAAAAGGTCGCGTCCAAGTACACTCGGCGACAGCCAATTGCCGCACACACCAGATCTCAACGAAGGAGACAAACGGGCATGAAGTTTGAAGGCACAAAGGATTACATCGCCACGGAAGACCTGCGCATTGCGGTCAACGCAGCGATCACGCTGGAACGCCCTCTGCTTGTGAAGGGGGAGCCTGGGACCGGCAAAACCGTACTTGCAATGGAAGTGGCAAAAGCGCTCGGCACGCCGCTTATCGAATGGCATGTCAAATCTACCACCAAAGCTCAACAGGGCCTTTATGAGTATGACGCGGTCAGCCGCCTGCGTGATTCACAACTGGGCGACGAACGCGTTCACGACATCCAGAACTACATAAAGAAGGGCAAACTCTGGGAAGCCTTCACCCATGGGGAACGCCCCATATTGCTCATCGATGAGATCGACAAAGCCGACATAGAATTTCCAAATGATCTGCTCCTGGAACTCGATCGCATGGAGTTTTTCGTTTACGAGACAGGTGAAACCGTCAAGGCCGCCCACCGGCCGATTGTGATGATCACCTCAAATAACGAAAAAGAATTGCCAGACGCATTTCTGCGGCGCTGTTTTTTCCATTACATCAAGTTTCCCGACGCTGACACGATGCGTGAGATTGTCGATGTTCACTTCCCCGATCTCAAAAAATCTCTCATCAGAGAAGCACTGAATGTCTTCTATGACATTCGTGATGTTCCCGGCCTGAAGAAAAAACCCTCAACTTCCGAGCTGCTCGACTGGATCAAACTTCTGCTCAACGAGGATGTCGGCGCCGACATTCTGCGTGAACGCGATCCCACAAAGCTCATCCCGCCTCTCCATGGCGCGCTTCTCAAGAACGAACAAGATGTGCATCTTTTCGAACGCCTGGCGTTCATGGCACGTCGGGAAGGTCGACAATAGGCTAGAACGCGTCGCAGGCCTTCCCCCAACCTGGCGGCTGAAACCGCTCAGAAGTGCCAGTTCATGCCGAACCGCGCCAGCACCGCGTCTTCAAGCACGAAAGTATCAGCCGCGCCTCCGATACTGGAAACGTTTGTCTGATCATCAAAATATGCATAAAGCCCCTCGACCTTTATGCTGACATTTGTCGAAGCGGCCCATTCCATACCGAACCCGAAGACCGCGCCAACAGCTGACACATCAACATCGGCTCCCGGAAACTCCGTGTTGACGACTTCGCCTTCGAGAAATGCAATTCCGCCTGTCCCAAACAGAAGGAGGTCGCCGTCGACGTAGCCAACACGGCCGCGCAGAGTCGCGAACAGATCAGCCTCAATTTCACCTTCATCCGTTCCGTTATCCGCTTCGCGGCTGTCTTCTTTCCAGTTGAGGGAGGAGACGTCTCCTTCAACACCATACAACATGTCCCCGACCTGATAATTCCAGCCCAGTGTTACGCCGCCGGAGAGAAACGTTGCTCCCAGGGCAGCCAGATCTATGTAATCCGTGCTGTCGCTCGCATTTAAATCACCCGAAGTGCCGCCATACCCGACGGCCCCGACGCCACCCAGGTAAGGTCCGGTCCAATCATGAACCGTTTCATCTAAAGCGTAGTTCTGGTACGCGGGAGGCAGGGCGTTGAGGTTCCAGTTCACGCCAAGCCGCGCGATGACTGCATCCTCCAGCTCGAAAAAATCGCCCGTAATGCCTTCACCCAGCACATTGTTGAAATCGTGCTTGTCATCAAACAGAACGTAGAGGCCTTCCACTTTTACACTCAGCGCACTGGACACCGCCCATTCAATGCCGCCCCCGACAACACCGCCAGTTTCTGTTACCTGATACGTTCCGCTATTATCTGTGTTGAAGAGTTGGCCATCCAGGAATGCGGCACCACCGGTTAGATAAACCAGGACGTCGTTGTCTGCATAACCAACTCGTCCGCGTACGGTGGCAAGAAAACTGCCATCCATCACCATTTCTTCGTTGGTTGAAAAATCAGAGTCATGCGCACTGCGCAACCAGTCGATACCGCTGACGTCTGCCTCGACGCCGAAGACAAGGTCCCCGGTTTGAACGTTCCAGCCGATTTGTCCACCGCCCTGAAGCCCGACATCGCCCAGCGCCCCGAGATTGATGAAACTTGTCCCGGAGGATGATGACGAACCTGGACCTTCGAAGTCACCTTCGGTATCAAACCCGCCGATACCAAACAGTGCCCCGATGTAAGGCCCGTTCCAGTCATGCTCCAGCGATTGCGCTGTGGCCGGCGAGGCAGCCGTACACAACGCCAATGCGGGAAGCAT
>JAJFHB010000370.1 GCA_021775795.1 Hyphomicrobiales bacterium
TATTCATGACGGTCACACGCTTGAAGAGGTTCGCGACAACACGGGATTTGACTTTGATGTCCCCGAAACAGTGTCAGTGACCCCGCCGCCGAACGCCGATGAACTCAACGCTTTAAGGGGCGATGTCGCAACGGTAATTGCAAACCCCTATCCAGCCTTTGCAAAAGCGATGTTTGGTGTCAGCCTGCCACAAACCGGGTGAGCCGTTCGACGCGCCCCTCAAAATGCAAATGACGCGATGGAACAAGCGATGGGAATACGGCCATGACCCTTACCATACAGACGCGACGGGACATCACTCTTGATGCTGTGCACCGCGTAGCCTGGCGCGGCGAAGACGTTCGATTATCTGACGACGTGATGAAACATATGGGTGAGGCACGGTCACGCTTCATGGCGCTGCTCGATAATGATCCCGACATTACGATCTACGGCGTCACCACCGGGTACGGCCAAATGGCAAAACATAAGCTCGGACCGGAAGAACGGCGTGCGCAGGCGAAAATGCCTCCGGTTGCAGCTGCTGCATCCTGGGGGGATCCGGTACCTGAGCGCGTTACCAGAAGCATTGTCCTCGCCCGGCTTGCAAATTTCGTTGAAGGTCATGCCGCCATTTCGCCCCATGTGGCGCAGGCCGTGGTCTCGTTGCTGGGTGGCGGAGAGTTGCCTCAGGTACCCGCTCGCGGACAGGGTGGCGCCGGTGAAATACTGGCTCTGTCCCATTTGTTTCTGCCGCTCGCCCGCAGCGTTGAACTTGCAGAAAAAGACGGGCTCTCCCTGATCAACGGCTCGCCGTGCGGCAGCGCTCTTGTGGCGGATATCGCCCTGAGCGCTGAGCGCCGCCTGAACATCGCAGCGGAACTCTTCGCCCTTTCCGCAGACGCCTTCGACAGTCCGCTTGGACATTTTTCCGAAGCTCTGGAGGATCAATGGAACAATGAGCACGATGCCTGGGCATTGCGCACAATACGCAATCTGCTGCCTGGGCCAGGCGAGCGTGAGCGTCGCCCGTATCAGGCACCGGTAAGCTTCCGCATTCTGCCACGGATGCTTGGTCAGGCACATCGGGCCTGGTCACTTGCCCGCGATGTGGCCACAGAAAGTCTGGCGGCGGTAACGGACAATCCTGTCTATCTGGATGCCGATGACGATCACCCCTTCGGCGAGTTCATTTCCACGGGCGGTTACCATAATGCGCAATCGGTCATGGCCATGGATGCTGTGACGGCCGCTTACGCAAATCTGTGCGTCATTGCGGAGCGCCATGCCGCCAAGCTGCTGGATGGAAACATCTCATTGCTGCCGCCACATCTGGTGCGCAGTGACGATTTCAGTGACGTCAGGCGCAGCTATATTGGATGTCTGGCAATGGCCCTCACAGGCTATGAAGAGGAGGCCCGCCATGAAGCGCGGGCGACCTTGTTACCGGGCAGCGAATCCGGTGGTTTTGGTCAAAATGACGTAGCCTCACCGGTGTTTCTCGCCTGGAGCAAAGCCGAACGCGCAGGCGCCTGCCTTGACATGGCACTCGCTTCTCTGGCCCCCGTAGCAATGCGGGCTTTCCAGGTGACAGACCGGCAGGTGAGCCCGCAGTTGCATCACTGGCATGACCCCATCGAGACGGCGTTTCCCAGCCTCGATACCGCAGAACCTCTGGGGCCGCGTGCCGCCAGTCTCGCAGACCATATTGCATCTTCGGTTTATGATACGTCTGGGTAAACACGGCAAAAACACTAGAAGGCGAAGGACATGTCATCTGATCTAGAAGTCTATCCTCTGGCCTCAGCCGTTGGTGCTGAGATATTGGGCATCGATCTCGCCCAGCCCCTCGACGCGGGTGCCTGGGAAATCATAGAGACGGCATTTCACAACCACTGCGTGATCTTTTTTCGAGACCAGGTCTTGTCGCCAGACCAGCATGTGGAGTTTTCGCGCCGTTTCGGTGAGTTGCAGGAGTACCCCTTCGTCAAAGGCATTCCGGATTATCCCGAGCTCATCGAAATCGTCAAAATGCCGGAAGAAGTTAAGAACTTCGGCGCCGGCTGGCATGTTGACATGTCTTTTGAGCAGGAGCCGCCCCTGGGTGCGGTGTTGCACGGGCTTGAAGTCCCACCGGTGGGTGGCGATACCATGTTTGCGAACATGTACCTGGCCTACGAACATCTCTCCGATGGCATGCGCCAGATCGTCGATACCATGTACGGAATTCATGATTCTCATGAACCCGCAAATCACTCGCAGAATTACAAGGGTATGAGCCTGCACGGCAAAGAAGGCATGACACGCAAATATAGCCGTCACCGGCTCTTCCGGACCCATCCGGTGACCGGTCGCCGTTCTCTTTTCATATCGCCGGACTATTGCATGGACATTGAGGGAATGACGCCTGAAGAAAGCCGTCTCATTCTCGACCTGCTGGAAAAACATGCAACCCGTGAGGAGTTTACCTGTCGCTTCCGCTGGCAACCAAATTCAATTGCCATCTGGGACAACCGTTGCACCATGCATATGGCCTTGAATGATGATCTGTCCGCCCGTTCCGGGGGGAACGGTTTCAAGCGTGTGATGCGCCGCTCCACGATCCGGCGATAGCAAAGACGTATAAGAGAGCATCTCAGCTTCAAACCCGCTAAACACTCAAAACCGCAGCTTGCCGCCGCCTCTTGATTTTGCGAGGCTGTAGCGGATCTTTGAGGGAATCAACCGCCTCTGCCATGCCGGAATATCTCACCACAAAAGAGCTTGCCGATCTTCTTCGCATCAAGGAGCGCAAGGTTTATGACCTTGCAGCATCCGGCGACGTTCCCTGTTCCAAGGCCATGGGTAAACTCCTGTTCCCGCGCGATGCAATCGATGCCTGGATTGCGGCAAGCAGCACGGGCCCCGGCGCAACAGACCTCGCCCCGCGACCCAATGTATTTCTGGGCAGTCATGATCCCCTTCTGGAATGGGCCCTGCGAGAATCACAGTGCGGACTGGCAACATTCTTTGACGGCAGTTCCGATGGCCTTGAACGTTTTAGCCGCCACGAAGGCGTTGCAGCGGGCTTACATCTTTTTGATGTCGAAACAAATGAGTGGAACCTTCCCGCCCTGTCTAAGGAAGACCGACAGCAACCCGTGGTCCTGTTTCAGTGGGCAAGAAGAACCCGCGGTCTGGTGGTGAACGAGCAGCTCGCCGGAAAGATCTCCTCTCTGAGCGACCTTCGGAACTGCAGGTTGGTGCCCCGGCAACAACAAGCTGGTGCGCAACAGCTCCTGGTGGATCTGTTGGACAACGAAGGGGTCTCGATCAGCGAGATTGATCAGTGTGCGCCGGCGCGTTCAGAAACAGATGCAGCCCTG
>JAJFHB010000038.1 GCA_021775795.1 Hyphomicrobiales bacterium
ACCCGGCAACTCGATCATGCTCACGTTGAGTTCTGTCGTGGCGTCAAGAACCCCATTGGCATGAAATGTGGGCCAAGCCTTGAGGCCGACGATCTCCTGCGGTTGATCGATGCGCTCAACCCGGAAAATGAAGCCGGGCGCTTAACGCTCATCTGCCGCTTTGGCGCAGGTAAATGTGCTGATCATCTGCCGGGGCTGATCCGTGCAGTGGAGCGGGAGGGCAAGGTTGTTGTCTGGTCTTGTGATCCCATGCACGGAAACACGATAAAAGCATCAACCGGCTTCAAGACACGTCCGTTCGATCAGGTCATGCAGGAAGTGCAGGAATTCATGGGCATTCACCGGTCTGAGGGAACTCATGCCGGTGGCGTTCATGTGGAAATGACCGGACAGAATGTCACCGAATGCACAGGTGGCGTGCGGGACATTACAGATGCCGATCTGCGCGACCGCTATCACACCCATTGCGACCCACGCCTCAACGCGGATCAGGCGTTGGAGCTGGCTTTCCTGATAGCTGAAGGCTTGAAGAAAGAGCGGGAAGAACGTGGGCAGCGGCTACCGGAAGTCGCCGCCGAGTAATTGTGTTGGTCGGCGTTCAGGCTTGAACGTCGACAACCCCACCGGTTCCAGGTGCTGTGTCAGACTTTGCCAGAGCCTCAGCGCCGGCATCGGCTGCCTGCTGCAATAAGGCAATGAGATTGGCATCCGCCTGCTGGTTCTGTTTTTGGATGACAGCCGAAAGCGAGGCGGCGGTTTGCGCTGCCTGGGCGCCAACGAGGGCTGCTGCTGTTGAAACGGCACTCATGCTGTTCTCCGAAAGACTTACGTTCAGAATTAGCCGTTTATGGTTGACGAAGTGTTACCAACGGGACCTGGCACGGCACTTTCCTGACTGAAAACCGGCTGCCATGCCTGTGCGCGTGAACCATTTGCAAACCTTTGTTGTGCTATTTCGTTTGCATACCAATGTAATCATACACATCTGAAGTCATCGATTTAACGCGGTGGAAATGATGGGGAAGACAATGAACAAAGCCACTTTGTTTTTGCAGGGCTCTGCACGCCGTTGGTTAGATGTCGGTCGGCACGGCTCGCTGTTGTTCGCAGCACTGCTCGGCATGGCGCTCGCCCTTCAGGTCGGATCAGCAAATGCTGCCGGCACGACGACCGCGAGTCTTGAACAGACTTATGTTTCCAGTGCGGATCTGGCAGGCCCGGCATTGCCGGACGACCCGAGCAATGAAAGTGTTGTGGCCTACAACAAGTCCATTCAGCTCTACCAGGAACGCGAATATGAGGCGGCGTTGGAAACCATGCGGGCAGCGGTGCGCGCACGTGGTCTGGTGGATGACAGCACAGGGCTCGCCTATTCGAACCTGTGTCTGATGTATCTGCGTGTTGGCAAGTTCCTCAATGCCGAAGCGGCCTGTACGCGGGCATTGATGCTCTTGCCGAACTACATTCCGGCGGTTTTAAATCTCGCACGTGCCGAACGTCGCGAAAGCCCCGAGTAGTTACCGGCACCGATCGCACCGCAAGCAGGCGCGGCGGCCTAATCCCGGTTACGGCTTTCCTGGCGCACATTTGCCAGGTTTCCTGCCAGGATGAGTGACGCTCCAAAGAATACAAACACATCCAGTGATTCCTGATACATGAAATAGCCAACCACAATCATGATTGGCAGTCGCAGGAAATCGAGCGGCGTCACGACGGATGCATCCGCCAGTGCCATGGCGCGTGTCAGGCAATAATGCGATGCAAATCCGGCCAGCCCCACGAGCAATGCCCAGGGCATGAGCGGCAGTGATGGGGTCACCCAGTTCCATAAAGCCGGGCCGATACCGATCACAAGCTGGATCGAATGCATGTAGAACAAGACGACGATGGCGTGTTCTGTGCCCGACAATGTCTTGGTCAAAGCAAGCACAACGCCAAATCCGATTGCCGCAGCCAGTATGATCAGCGTGCCAGAGTTGAAGGTTTCGAAGCCCGGGCGCAAAATGACAAGAATTCCCAATATACCGAGCACAACGGCGGCAATTCGGGATCCAGTCATTCGTTCGCCCAGAAACATCACCGCAAAAAGAGTGGTCCAGGCGGGTGCTGTGAATTCGACCGAAATGACTTCCGCCAGCGGCAGAAGCGCAATGGCCACAAACCAGCAAAACTGCGCTCCATAGTGGACGACATTGCGCGTTACATGAGCACCGAGGCGCTTCGTTTTCAGGGAAGGGCGCCCAATCGAAACCCACACAATCATCGTCAGCAGCATCGCCATGCCGGATCGGAATATCATGATCTGAAATGTTGATATTTCCTGAGAGAGCTCACGCCCCCCGAGCGCCATTACGGTGAGTGCACACAACCAGCCGCCCATCCACAGCGCTGCACCTCGAATGTCTTGTCGTGGTGCACTGACAACGTCGGGTGCTGACATATGGTGCTGCTAAGCTTGCAGAAGGTGAGGAGGGCGCGATGCTATGCGATCGAGGAGAAACGTTGCCACCCAATCAGCAAAATGCTGATCGTGGATGTCATCGGCAAGGGACGCCAACGCAGTGTCAGCTCTTGCTTCTCCAATCATCTCGCGGCGGTATGTGTAGATCATTTTCGCGAATGCCGGAGTTACCTCTGGATGATTTTGAAAGGTAATGATGTTCTCGCCAATCTGTAGCATCCCAATGGGGCAGAACTCATTTCCAGCCAATACTTCAGCGCCGTCCGGTGCTCTTGTTACCTGATCCATATGGGAGGCGATGGTCGCGACTTGCTCGAGCTTGGGTGACATCCACTGCTTGTGAGCATGTACGTCATAAGTATGTACGCCTACACCCCAGCCGTTGTCCGAGGCTTCGACGGCGCCGCCATACGCATCTGCAATCAATTGATGGCCAAAACAGATGCCGATAACTGGCCTGCTGTCAGCTGCTGCACGAATGAAATTCTGTGCCTCCAACATCCAGTCGGCCTGTTCTATGACGCTCGCTGCGCTGCCGGTAACCAGATAGGCATCACAGGCAGAGGAGTGGTGTGGCAATTGACCTTCGTGCGCGCGGAATGTGGAAAACGAGAGTGGTGTGTGACGGTTCATGTTGAGCCAGCGTGTAAACCAGTCCGTAAATGTGCCGTGTTCATCGGCCAGTTCTGCACGAACGTTGCCGGTCTCAAGAATTCCAATTGTGATTGCGTCTTGCTGGTTCATATCCCAAGGCCCTAAAGATCAAGAGGCGCACTGTCAATTACTGCGACCGCTTGATCTACATGCCCAAAACTGGCTTCTCAAGGCATGGACCACCCAACCAGCATCAATGTGGTCGCTGCAGCACAGCCGTAAAGCGGGATGTGAAACCAGCAGCGCCAGGCGATCCAGGTGAAAACGGCGCCAAGGCCGACCAGCAATACTTCCAGCCAGTTAATCTGGTACAGGCTGGCAATCACGATGAGCAAGGCGAACAGCAAGACACCAATGCTGTGGCTGAAATGAAATCCCAGCGAAGCCGTCCAATAGTCGCGGCCATTTGGCGTGATAATGTTTTTGGTGGCACGCAAGAGAGGCAGAAGCGACCTGTCGCGTGGTGCAAAATATCGCGGCTCAGACCAGAAGTCTCGAGCCGCATAAAACAGATGCAATCCACCTAAGACTGCGAGAATTGCGGCGGCGATGAACGGAAGGTAGTTCACGGACTTACTCCTGATGTTGCGCCAAGCGTTCGGAAAACCTTTGTGAAATTGTATGTCGTACCATACGCTAGCGTATGTTTACTTGTATCTGTGTTGCTTGCGCAAGTCAATACGCTAGCGTATGGAGCTGTCATGAAGAAGAAAAAGACAGCACCTCGGGAGCGAACTTCAAAGGGTGATCGAAAAATCAGCCCCAAGGATTGGGTCCAGGTCGGACTTGAGACGTTGGCGCGAGATGGTATCGATGCTGTGCGTGTGGAACCGCTCGCTGTCCGTCTTGGGGTCACCAAGGGCAGCTTCTACTGGCACTTCAAGGACAGGGCAGCGTTTCATGCGGCCATCCTGAGGGCTTGGCGTGATCTGAACACAGATGAAATCATTCATCGCGTCGAAGCCGGTGGCGGCTCTGGCTCTGAACGCCTGGAGCGCCTTGTCGAATTGACAATGTCGAATGAGAAAGCTGGTCGCGTAGAGACTGCAATACGCGCCTGGGCAAGAACGGCATGCGATGTGGCGAGTGCGCTCGCCGAGATCGATCAGAAGCGCCTCGGTTATGTTGCCGAATTGTTTATGGCCTCAGGCGTTGAACGCAAATTGAGTATGACACGCGCAAAACTGATTTATCTCGCGTTGATCGGCAGTTTCTTTGCCGGACCGTCCGCCGCACTGTCACTCGATCCTGATGCCCGGAAGGAAATTGTGACGGCGATACTCAGTTAGTTGCCCAGGATTTGAACGTCAGAATGACAAACCCACTTCGCCACGGCCATTTTCGGTAACAACAAACTTTGGCAGATGCGCGCGTCTGTACCGTCGATACATCCGACCGCCAGAAGGTGGTCGCCCAAGGTGACCCATCAGTCATCAGCGCTTTTGACGTTCTCGAGGTGTTCGACCCAGTGATCCGGCAAGCCGTGCTCGCGGGCGCCCTCTCGCAAAAGGGTGATGTAGCGTTCAGAGGGTCTGCCATCGTGCTCCAGACCCTTGGCTACATAGGTGAACGCTGGAACCAGAGTGCCGTTCTGATCTTCTGCCTCAAGCCATGTTGGTCTGTAGTTCCAACCGGGCACCCCTTCCGTTGAGTTGAGCCACACCATCTCTCGCTGCGTGATCTCATAGAGAACGCCCCATACTTCCGCTTCATCGTCACGGCTGATGTTTGCAGGAGCCGACTTTCCCCGAGGATAACCGTGAAGATTGAAGCGAAGACGATAACCCTGCAAACGACCGACACGCCGTTCCGTCGGTTTCATTTTCCGCCGCCCGGTAAACACCGTGTCATGCATGTTGGAGCCGAAGGCGAAATACCAGACACGGTCATGAGGCGTGCCCTCGAGACTCAGGCCGAACCGGCGGTACCAGAGTTGTGTCAGGCGCCAGGTGGCGGGGAGTTTTTGTTGCATTGCATTTAAGCCGGTCTGGAGGTGCAGGTTTTTCCTGAAGCAGGAACGTGAAAACTCAAAACGGTGCTGTCTCAAATAGTGGCGGGCAGGCACCGCGCCAATGCTGTCCTATTCATGCTACA
This sequence comes from Hyphomicrobiales bacterium, assembly GCA_021775795.1. Taxonomy (GTDB): domain Bacteria; phylum Pseudomonadota; class Alphaproteobacteria; order Rhizobiales; family JAJFHB01; genus JAJFHB01. The sequence goes on from JAJFHB010000038.1 coordinate 5,210, forward strand.
AATTATACAGAGGCAAAACCATGTTCGGCGGCGCTCAACTCATGCCTGATGTCAAAATGGTCTTCGATACCAACTGCGTGATGTGCAGCGGATCCGTTCACTTCATCCTGAAACACGAGCGTCATGACGGCATCGTCTTTATCAACGCCTGGTCGGAT
>JAJFHB010000371.1 GCA_021775795.1 Hyphomicrobiales bacterium
CTAGGATGGCCATGAGACTGACGAAGATAAGAAATCCGCCAGTGTACAAACCATACACTTTCGGCAGATTGTCGATGAAGTTGCCTTTTAGCATTTTCCTGGCTCCCCTTTACCGGTCACTGAAACCGAATTCTTCATCGATGTTGTCCTGGCGCCAATTAGAGAACCAGATCAATACGACAAAGACGGCCAATGAGCCCTGAGCTGCCATGTAGTAGCCCAGAGGAAAACCTAAGAAGGAAATTTCGTTAAGGCTCATTGCAAAAGAATGGACCACAAAAGAGAAAATAAACCAGATCACCATGACAATAATCATGAGACCCTTCGTTTTCGCCCAGTGCCCCGCTTTTGCGTCAGAATTATCCTGAGACATGTGTCCCCTCCCTTCTAACAGCGCCAAGCTGGCGCAAGCAGACAAGCGTAGTCTTGATTTTCGGACTACGCCCTGCGACATTCAAATACCAGACTGCCGCAACCCCCTACAAGCTAGACGAAATGGTAATGGCTAGACAGGCGTGAAAATCGTGGATTTTTCACTTTCCAAGTTCTTGTCCGGCTTGCCGGACGGTTTGAGCCGGGTCTTCAGGATCAGGTTCGACAAGACCAATATCGACAGTGTCGGCAAATTGACGGATTTTACCCAGACGCGGGCCGCCTACGTCGCTCAGACTTCCCTGTATGGTTATCTGAAGACAAGGATCGGAACGCGCTATCCGCATATCTTTAAGGACGAGGCCTATGCCCGTTCAATCGATATTGCAAAGTGGCGCATCTTCGCCGCATGTCTGTCCGATCTGGCCATATTCTGCGCCGCAACGGCAAACGCCAAACACGGTTTGGAGACTTCAGATTCTGCCGATTTAGCGCGGAAATGCTACCTTTTGTCGATTGAAAACACGTTTGATGACGAGGAGGCTCTGCGCATACGCGATGAGGTCACCGCCCAATTTGAAGATCGGCTGAAAGGTCTTGATTGGACGGGACTGGAAGAAGGCGAAAATGCCTTCATAGTCTCTCCTGGCGAACTTATCCGCTGGGCGCCAATCGCTGAGGAATTGAAAGAGCTGGACGAGGATATTGTCACCAATTCGATACGCTTCAGGTGGCGTGACATTCGCGTGCAACTGCGCAAGCGTATCGATGGCGACGCCATCGTTTCCGACTGGCTGACGAATAGGAATGAGCACTCCAATCACGTGTCCAGCGAAAACTGACATTGTGGAAAACTAGCGAAGCCGAGAAGTTCGTTGTGCGGGCAGTCTCCGAAAATCTGACACAATAAAGACGGCTTGGCAGCCGATTCGTGAAGGCAGACATGTCACAGGAACTCGCCAAAACCGCTTCCCAGACACCATTGAGGTCCATTGCCGCTGCTGTTGTGGACACCGAAACGACAGGATTGAATACATCCCTTGACCGTATTTTGCAGATCGGCGCCGTTCGCCTCGACAAAGGCATGCTTTCCACCGTCGATGAGTTTGACCAACTGGTAAACCCCGGCCAGGCTATCTCCGCTTCTTCCAGTGCAATTCACAAGATCTTTGACGCGGATGTGGCACAGGCCCCGTCCATAGATACCGTGTTGCCAACATTCTTTGAGTGGTGTGGCAGCGCGGTGATCATCGGATTTTCCATAGGCTTCGATCTGGCGGTTCTGAAAGCGGAATGCGCCCGCGCCGGCGTGCGCTGGCAAGCCCCCCGTTCGCTCGATGTCGGCCACCTGGTTCACATCATCTCTCCCAATCTGCCGGATTACTCCCTCGATACGGTTGCGCATTACCTCGACATCACCACCGATGCACGACACAACGCGCTCGCCGATGCAACGATGACTGCTCAGGTGTTTCTCGAGCTTGTGCCGCGTCTTCGCAATCGGGGCATTCGCACATTGGCGGAAGCGGAGACCGCCTGCCTGTCGCTTGGACCGCAGCTCACAAACGAAGTGAAGGCCGGCTGGCATGAAATGACAGGTCCCGGCGTTGTCACACCCGGTTCCATATCGGCGCTCGCCCGCATTGACAGCTTTCCCTACCGCCACCGGATTGGCGACATCATGCATTCGCCGGCAAAGGTCGTATCACCAGACACAGGCTTGAGCGACGTGCTTGCAATGCTCATGAACGAGCAGGTGAGCTCTGTCTTCATCGACCCGCGCAATAGTGACGAGGCATACGGCATTGTTACCGAGCGCGACATTCTACGGGTGCTCAATAGTAATCCAGCGGGCGCACTGGAGATGCTGGCGGGGGATGTTGCCGTTCGTCCGCTGGTCAGCATTCCTGTCGACGAGTTTGTCTATCGCGCCATCGGGCGCATGGCGTCATCGCGGTTCAGACACCTGGGCGTGCATGACAGCGATGGCAAGATTGTGGGTGCTATTTCGGCGCGTGATCTGTTGCGGCAACGGGCAAGCGATGCGATCTCGCTTGGCGATGAAATGGAAACCGCCCACACGCTGGAAGATTTGGGCGTCACCTGGACAAAACTGACGCTTGTGGCGCGCAGCCTGGCGTACGAGGAAGTTGACCCACGCGACATCGCTGCAATCATCTCACATGAACTCAGGGCCCTGACACAGCGGGCTTGTGAAATTGCCGAAGCGGAAATGCTGGAAGCAGGAGAAGGCTCTCCTCCCCGTCCCTATGCGATGATGGTGCTGGGTTCTGGTGGGCGTGGAGAAAGCCTGCTTGCCATGGATCAGGACAACGCCATCATCTTTGACGAGGGCGACCCTGGCGGTGATGCGGATCTGTGGTTTGCGACTTTGGGGGCGCGCGTCTCCGAGATTTTGAACACCGTCGGTGTCGAATACTGCAAAGGCGGCATCATGGCTGCCAACGCAGAATGGCGCATGTCGGCGTCAAACTGGCGTGAAGCGATCAGCACCTGGATAAGCCGTTCTGCGCCACAAGACATCATGAACACGGATATCTTTTTCGATTCGCTTCCAGTGCATGGCGAACGGACGTTGGCGGAGAAGTTACACGCGGACGCGGTGCGGGCAGCAGCAAACGCCCGCACTTACCTGCAATTGCTTTCGCGTAATGCTGCCGACATCAATTTGCCGCTCGGGTGGTTCGGACGCTTCCAGCTCGACGAAGGCCGCATGGACCTCAAGATGGGCGGCATCATGCCGATTTTTTCTGCAGCTCGTGTGCTGGCCCTCAAGAACGGCTTGTCGGAACGCTCCACGCCGGACCGGCTTGAAGCCATTCGGGACAAGGGTGTCGCCAACAGCGATCAGATCAACAACCTGATTGACGCCCACCGCATTCTTCTCGGCGCCATTCTGCATCAACAGCTTCGCGACCTCGAAACAGGGACACCCTTGTCAAACAAAGTCGCCCCGAAAGGCCTTTCGGGCCACGAGCGCGAAGAGATCAAGTGGGCCCTCGAAACAGCGGGCACGGTGCCTGGACTGCTTGGCGATCCGATCCCCGTGGCCTGACGCCGCGTGGCTCAGGTCAGGTGATCAAACAGCACGAAATCATCGCCCTGAGTGCGCAGATGATCAAACCATTCATTGATCAAAGCCGGGTCACTTGGTGCGGGGTGTACGCCAGCCTCAAGCCTGCCTGCAAGCACCGCCTCTATGACGAGGCTCACAGGGACAGACACCAGACGGCCCATTGCCGAGGCTTGGGCATTGCCGGCGACATCAAGCGAATAGCTCTTGTGCCAGACAGTTTCGCCCTCGCGCTGCACCTCAAGTTCCACACACAGGACAACCCGATCAGGTTCACCGTCTTCATAAGCGTGCAGACGCCAGAACTCGTCGCTCATTTCACGCAGACGCTTGTCCCGAGCCTCGCCGCTGAGGGTTTCAACTTCGCGGAAGATGCCGGACCAGGCCTCCGACCAGCCATCCAGACGCAGGGTGCCACGGACGAACTGCTGCACATTCCATCCGTCCATGCCGTAGTCGGCCATGAAAGGCAGTGAATCACGATTTGGATATGCTTCAAAAGTCTCGTGCCCACCTGGCAGGCGCGCATCATAACTGCTGAGCGCATCCCAGGGTCGCTGTGTTTCCACAAGCTCCCCATCCCGCAGGCTGCGCGAGGGCGATATCAGCGCTTTGAGGACACCAAGCGGAGACCAGGAGAACTTGTAGCGAAAATCGTTGGGAATTTTTGGGAAGCCACCACAATAGGAACGGAAGTAATGGCCGTTCTTGTCATCAAAGGCCGGGCTTGCGCGGTAGTCCGCCACAAGCAGATGGGCGAGCAGGTGATCAAGGCCGGGATCAAGGCCGCATTCATTGATCAGGCAAAGATTCTTGTCGCGCCCCTTACTATCAAGAGCGCGCATCTCCGGTGAAATATAGGAACTTGAGACAAAGTGTGCGTCAGCGTCGAGGGCTGCTTCTGCAACGGCTACATGCCAGTCACCCGGCAGCATCGAGACGGCAACGTCACCCGGCTCAAGGGCAGCTGTAACCTCGTCGAGCGAGAATGCCTTCGCTTCAGCTTTTGTATCGAGCCCGGCCAGAGCCTCTTCGGCCTTCTCTACCGTGCGATTCCAGACGGTCAGCGGATGGTCGCCCTGCGCCAACCTGCGGATACCGGGAATGGAGGAAAGTCCTGCGCCCATCCAGTGAATTCTTGCCATGGTTATTTCTCCTCAAAGACTTTTTGACTTTTCATCGAACACATCCCGGGCGCGCTGCCATACGCCACGGCCTGGATGGTGAAGCTCCAGCAATGTCGGCAACAGCTGCTGCGAGAAATCTTCACTCGCTTCAAGTGGCAGCATTGAAGGCAGGTGATCTATGGCAACGAGGTCGAGCGGCGGCGAGCCCTCCCGCAAACGAAGAGCCGGCGTCTCGAAGCTTGTGCATGTCTTGTAAAGCGGAACCGGATTGTAATCGCTGAGAGGATCACAGCTCACATCCGACACAACAGTCAGGCGTCGTTCCTGTCCATCGATCAGGGCGTTTGTGATGAACGGCGGAAGGTCCGATGACACAAGCACGCAGTTGACGAAGATTTCATGATCAAGAATTTCAGTGAAGGGCCCGCCCATCTGGGTCTCTTCCATGTCCCATTCCGTCACCTCAAGGCCAACGGCACGGGAAAAGTCGACGGCGCCTGAGCCGCTGCGGCCGCGCGCGCCAATAACCATCACCCGCGCTGCGCTGCCTCCGTTGGACACGGCACGCGAAACTTCGTTGCGCACTTCATCGACGAGCACGTCCCGGCTTGGATAGTCATGCAGCACGGGGACAACGGGGTTGCTCCCCACTTGTTGACCACACCAGGCCTTGGCCGCGACAGCTGCGCCGGCAAAGCCTGCCCAGTAACCGAAAGCTGCAACGCGCCTGCCCTGCTCATTGACGAGATATTCAAGATCGTAAAGAGCCCCACCACCACGCACGAACCGGCCGAGCGTTTCCTGCCAGCCATCCTGGTCCTTATAGGCGTGGCCGAAAAAGATGTGGCGATGCTTTAGGGCTGAACCATCTTCCGGCAGCTCTTTCAGACCAAGCACAAATGTATCTTCCGGCGCATCGCGCCAGGTGCCAGCGTCAACCAGGGAACATCCCACCTGCTCGTACAGATGCGCTGGAATGCAACTTTGCTGGGATCGCTCAACAACAACCTCAAAACCAGCTTCAACCAGTGCTGTTGCGCTTTCGGGCGTCAGCGCCGTGCGTTTTTCCAGGGGCTTTGTTTCCGCTCTCAACCAGATCCCGGTTGCCATAATCTTCGCCTTTGCCATGCAGGCATGTTCGAGGTTTCGTGAAAGGAAAATTTTTTAACCGATCGAGCGCCCGCTAGATACGTTTTTTTCAATGTTTACGCATGCTGCGCGATCTCGTGTGGGCGACTATCGACGGGATCTGTGGAACAATGAACTCAAAATCGGCGAACTCTATCGCGACAAGTCGTTAGAACACCCGGTGAATTCTTCCACGGCCTCACCTGCCAACCCACCTTGTGGAAGCGCTGCAGTGATCCGTTTGTTTCCGCACGACGTAGTGCTTGGGAATGAACATAGAGGTTGATCATGCCGGCAGCCCTGCGCGTGGTAGAGGCAAGTTACGAAAGGGCGTCAATGCCCGACGTCGATGCCCATAAGGCAATGATCGCACGGATCGCGGCCGATAAGGATCGTGCAGCGTTTAAGGCGCTGTTTCTGCATTTCGGCCCTCGGATAAAGGCGCTTATGCAAAAAGCAGGCGCGTCATCCGATATTGCTGACGATCTCGTTCAGGAAGTGATGATGTCGTTGTGGAGAAAAGCCCACCTCTACTCACCGGAAAAAGGAAACGTCAGCACCTGGATATTCACCATTGCCCGTAACGCGAGAATTGATCGCTTGAGGCGGCAATCATCAAAACCATATGAAGATGTAGAGGCGATCGAACTGGCATCGCCGGAGCCGGACGGCGAGGCAGAAATGTATGTCTCGCAGAGATCAGAACGTGTCGCCAGTGCTCTGGCGGAGCTTCCTCCCGAGCAAAAGCAGATCATGGAACTCGCCTTCATAAATGACCTGCCGCAAAGCCAGATTGCAGAAAAACTCTCGCTCCCCCTTGGAACAGTCAAATCGCGGATGCGCCTGGCCTATGGGAAGTTAAGGCCAGTACTGGAGGATCTCGCATGACAGCAAACCACCATCTCGACGATGCATCCATCGTGCGCTATGCGAGCGGTGATTTTTCAACGGAATTTGTGGTTGTGTCAGCCAGCCATCTTGCGATGTGCAGCGTGTGCAGAAAGGCCGTGGCCCTGGCAGAAACTGCCGGCGGCACCTATCTGGATACCCTTGATACTGTGGAGCTTGCAGATGATGCACTGCCCGCGTTGATGCAACGCCTTGATGACGAGGCGGCCGGCACGACAGCCGGCGCATCACCTGCGGCCTTACCGGAACATGGGCAAGAAGACACGCTGCCGTTGCCTCTGCGACGCGTCGTCAGCACACCTCTCGACGCCATCTCCTGGAAATCTGTTGGACCGGGCATCCACAAGCACGATATCCAGGTCAACAAGGAAACCGGCCAGTCGTTGTTCATGCTCAAGATTGCGCCAGGCAAGAAAGTGCCTGAACATGGACATGGCGGTGGTGAAATGACTCTGGTTCTTTCCGGCTCCTATCGTGATGACCTTGGATGGTTTGGCCCAGGCGACATTGCGGACCTCGACGAACATGTACAGCACCAGCCCCATGTGGATTCGATAACCCCCTGCATCTGCCTGGTTGCAACTGAGGCCCCAACGCGTTTCACGGGCTGGATAAGCCGCATCGTTCAGCCCTTCGTCGGCATCTAACGCGGTCTTACAGAGTGTCAGATGATTTTCCCGCATGGGATACGGTGTGGATTGTGGGCGCGAGTTCCGGCATCGGTCGCGAACTCTCCCTGCTGCTGGACGGCATTGTCTCAAATGTAGCGATCTCTGCGCGATCGGAAGAGACACTTGAGAAAATGCAAAAGGACGGCGTGAGCCTGCGCCCGTTCACACTGGATGTAACTGAGCCAGGTGCTGTCTCAAAATGTGCTGACAATATAGCCAGGGCTTGCGGGCCCATCGATCTCGTCGTCCTGTGCGCAGGCACATGGAAGCTGATGGATGCGAAGTCGTTTGACCTCGACGCCGTGCGCAGAGGCATGGAAGTCAATTATATGGGTGTTGCTAACGTGCTGGCTGCAGTGATGCCGACAATGATTGAGCGCCGCGCTGGCCACATCGCAGTTGTCGCATCCGTTGCTGGCTTCCGCGGCCTACCGAGAGCGGCGGCTTACGGGCCAACCAAGGCCGCCCTCATCAATCTGGTTGAAACACTCCAGCCCGAACTCGCGGCCCACGGCGTCACCATCTCAATCGTCAATCCGGGCTTTGTGGATACGCCTATGACCGCGGACAATCCGTTTCCAATGCCTGGACTGATGCCAGCCAAGCGCGCTGCAGAACAGCTGCTCTCGGGGCTGGTTCGCAAAAAATACGAGATCATTTTTCCGCGCGCCTTTGGCTATTCCATAAAGGCCTTACGGTTTTTGCCCAACCATCTCTTCTTCTGGCTCATGCGGCGCTACGTGCTCAAGCAGAAAAGCCGGCGGAACGATCTGCCCTGAAGAGTTGGGTTACGTCGTGCGGGACATTTTGTAGATGCCGACGTCTATGGCCCCTTCAAGGAACCCTGCTTCACAATAAGTCAGATAATAAAGCCACCTTCTCCGAAACCGCTCATCAAAACCCAGTTGGCTGATTTCTGGCCAGGCGTTCTCAAACCGGAGGCGCCAGTCGCACAAGGTTTTCGCATAGCTCTGGCCGAAGGTTTTCGCCACTTCAAAAGTGAGTCCGGCTTCAACCGCCTGTTCCGCCATTCTTTCCTTAGTCGGCAGCATGCCACCTGGAAAAATGTAGCGTTGGATAAAGTCCGGGTTGCGCCTGTAGCGCTCAAAGTAGTCTGCATCAATGGTGATTGCCTGCACCACAGCATGCCCGTTGGGCCTCAGCCGATCATGGAGAACGCGGAAATAATCCGGCCAGTTCTCTTCACCGACCGCCTCGATCATTTCGACAGACATAATACGGTCATAAGTGCCGTCGACCTGGCGATAATCAGCAAGTTCGAATGCGCAGGCACCATTCGCCAAATATGCCCCTGTGAGGGCCTCGGCCGAGGCAAGCTGCGCGGTGGAAAGCGTGATACCCCGAACGTGGGCACCGTGTTCCAAAGCTGCATGCAATGCCAGTGCGCCCCATCCGCAACCGAGCTCAAGCACTTCCATCTCAGGACGCAGATCAAGCTCGCGCATCAGCGCTTCGATCTTTTTTTCCTGCGCCTGTTCAAGAGTTTCGGTGCCGGATTGATAAAGGGCGCTTGAGTAAATCAATCTTTCATCGAGCCAATGCCGGTAAAAGTCGTTTCCCAGATCGTAGTGATCAGAAATATTTCGGCGACTTCCCGTTAGAGTATTCCTGCGAGAGCGGTGAGCGCGCTTGTCGTCCGCGCGTACTTTGAACTGACCAAGTGCTGTTGACTGCAGCGCCTTCTTGTTGGCCAGGAAGAAGCGAAACAGGCCTACCAGATCACGACACTCAATATCCCCGTCCAGGTAACTTTCCGCAAAGCCCAGGCCACCACGCCGGAAAGCGCTGGCGATGACCCGAAAGTTTTTCATCACCAGAAGCGGAACCGGTTCAGTTCCTTGCTCCCCGAATGTTACCCGCTCACCATCCGGGAACTG
>JAJFHB010000372.1 GCA_021775795.1 Hyphomicrobiales bacterium
ACGAAGTCTGCAGCCGTTCGGCCAGCGTCGGCTGCACTAGACGGTGCTATTGAGGCGTGCGCGGTGGCAAGAGCCGGGGCATCATTGATGCCATCGCCGACCATAAGAAGTTTATGGCCAAGCGCTGACAGTTGCCTTAGATGCGCTGCCTTGGCCGCAGGATCGACGGCGGCCCGGCTTTGCGTAATGCCGGTCAATTCTGCCATGCGGTCGACGGCTGCAAGGTGATCGCCGGAGAGGATTTCGATTTCCAGCTTGCGGCTTTGAAGTTTTGCCAGAGTTTCGATGACATCGGGCCGCAATTCATCTTCAAAGCGAAATATGACCGGTGACTGGCCCTCGATTTGAAGGCAAAGTTCGAGGCGAGCATCCGCAGAAGAGTGCGCTTGCAGATTATCAGTTACGCCACACCAGCTGCGGCTGCCGAGGCGGACCTCTCTGCCCTTGACGATGCCGGACAAGCCCGCACCGGGCTGTTCGTCGAATTCTTGAATTTCCTCGGGCGCAATGCCTCTTGCGGCAGCGTAAGCAGTAATCGCCTTTGACAACGGGTGTTTGCTGTTGGACGCCAGTGCAGCCGCAATTGCCACATGGTCAACATCAATGAGTGCGGGCGAGACAAGCTGTGGAGCGCCAAGGGTGAGTGTGCCTGTCTTGTCGAACACCACATGATCAATTTCGGCCAGGCGTTCGAGTGCTTCTCCATTCTTAACGACAATACCGTTGCGGAAGAGCTCCCCGCTGGCGGTGACCTGAACCACAGGTACCGCCAGGCCCAAGGCGCAGGGACAGGTGATGATAAGTACTGAAATGGCGATAAAGAGAGCGTGGTGCCAGTCACCAGTGATCCATAACCAGACTAGAAAGCTGGCAAGCGCTGTAAGGTGAACAATTGGCGCGTAGAACTTTGCGGCAATGTCGGCGAGCCTGACGTAGCGGGCCTTGTGTTTCTCAGCCTCTTCCATGGTGTGGATGATGTCAGAGAGCAAAGTGCGGGAGCCGCATGCCTCGACCTGAACATCTATGGGAGCAGAGAGGTTGAGCGTGCCTTCATGCACAAATGCGCCGGGTCTGATTGTTTCCGGTGCGCTTTCGCCGGTCAGCATGGCGCGGTCCAGAGTGCTCAGCCCGCTCGTCACCATACCGTCAACCGGCAAACGCTTGCCGGCAGCAACGCGCACCAGGCAGCCATTCTCGAGCGAAGAAGTGGGCACGCGCGCAAGAGTGCCGTCGCTCTCCAGTCGCAGGGCGCTACGGCCTGACAGGCGCGTCAGTTGAGTTACAGCGTTGCGGGCGCGAGAGCGCATGACATGGTCGAGATAGCGTCCGATCAACAGGAAGAACAGCAGCATGACGGCGGCATCGAAAAAGACCTGTTCGCCATGGATCATTGTTTCGTAAAGGCTCATGCCACCAGCAAGCAACACTGCAATGGATATAGGTACATCCATGTTCAGCCGCTTTGCGGACAGAGCGGACCAGGCTGAACGGAAAAACGGGCGGCCGGAAAAAACGATCGCCGGCAAGGCAATGGCAGCTGAAATCCAATGGAACAATTCGCGTGTGGTATCAGCGGCGCCGGACCAGTTGGAAACCGAGAGGAGCATGACATTGGCAGCCGCAAAGCCTGCCACAGCCAAACACGTGAGAAGTTCTTTCGCTTTATGGTTTTCAGGTTGCCCGTTGTGCGCATCTTCACCTGAGAAGGGGTGAGCCTTGAAACCGAGTTTTTGCACGATGCCTGCAAGATCGTTTGCAAGACTGCTGTCGCCGAGCCATTCGACAGCCACACGCTTGGTCGACATGTTCACCCGGGATGTGGATACGTCTTTGTGTGCGTCCAAAGCATTTTCAATGCGTGAAATGCAGGCCGGGCAATGAATGTCGGGCACCGCAAGCTCAAGGCGGAATTTTCCCGGGGCGGTTTCTTCTGCCCAGAGATGAAACTCTCCATCGTCAGCGGTGGATCGAGCGGGCACAGGATCGGGAGCAGGGGCATGAGGTGGCATCACTGCCGATCCTCTGGCCCAATGTTCAGACGAAAGACCTGCTTGTAGGTTTCATCCTGCGAGCTTTGGGCCTCAATTTCCACGACCCACATGCCGTCCGGTATCTGAACAAACACCTCGAAAGCCCCCGCTACGGTCGGGCGCAGATCCACATTGTGGTCTTCGTTTTCATGCACGGGCCGTTGCAGGGTTGCCGTGACAGTATCAATTGCAATTGTTTCCCCAGCGCTGTCGTGAAGCTCAAAGCTGAGTGTGCCTGCATCATAAGAAAGGGCGCTTGCCCAGCCCCGGTCTTCCTGTTGCTGGGCTGTGGCCAGATGCTCATTAAAATTCTGGCTTGCAACATAGGAGTTTTTCACAACGAGCCCGGTCCAGCTTCCGGCGGCAAAGTATGCCAATGAAAGATTTGCCGTGATCACAACCAGGAAGAACCCGCAAATTGTCAGCAGCATGTGAAAGCCCGTGAATTCACGCGTCCTGACGTTCCCGTTCACCTTGCCCGTTCCTGGCATGATCATTCCTCCGGCGCGTGAAACAGAGCTTCATACTCGGCGTGTTCCTCGCCACCGATTTCCTTGACTGTGAATCGAAATAACGTGCTCGTTCCGTCAAGGTAGTCTGGATAGGCCGTAACGAATATGCGCACTGATTTCTGGGCGTCCGGATCAACATCAATATCTGTGATGCGTGCGGCAGAAGCCGTGTCACCAGTGCGGGTCATGGTTGCGCCCTCAATGCCTTCGATCGCGAGACGGAAGCTGCGCGGCTGAGGTTCCATGTTGAGTATCTTGATCGTGTAACCGTTTCGGATAGCCCCGTCACTGAGCTGGACAAATTGCGGATTACGATCATGAAGCACATTGATGTTCAGGCGGTCACGTGACAGAAGCACAAACAACATGGCCAGACCGGCGAGGCCCCAAACGGCTGTGTAAATCAAGGTGCGCGGTCGGAACAACGCGCTCAGGTGCGTGTGTGCGGGTACTTCTTTGGTGCTGTTTTCATAATTCTCCAGGGTGTTGTAGGAAATCAGCCCGCGCGGGCGTCCGACTTTGTCCATAACCGAATTGCAGGCGTCTATGCATAGCGCGCAGGTGATGCATTCGAGCTGTTGGCCGTCACGAATGTCTATGCCCTGAGGGCAAACAGCAACACACAGGTTGCAGTCGATACAATCACCATAAGAGTTTTCCGGATTGCGCCGCCGCTGACCTTCCCGGGCGCGGTCTTCTCCGCGCCAGTCATTGTAGGTTACCACCAGAGAAGATTCGTCCAGCATGGCGGCCTGAATGCGCGGCCAGGGGCACATGTAGGTGCAAACCTGCTCACGCATGAAGCCGCCGAAAATGTATGTTGTTGCGGTGAGGATCGCCACAGTACTGTAGGCAACAACCGGCGCCTCCAGCGTAAAGAGATTGGGGAGGAGGGTTGGCGCATCGGCAAAGTAGAAGATCCAGGCACCGCCTGTTGCAATAGCAATCAGGATCCAGATGGTGTGCTTGGCAAGCCGCTTGCGCAGCTTGTCGAATGTCCAGGCTCCATTATCGAGTTTCATCCGCGCATTGCGGTCGCCCTCAATCCAGCGCTCCACCACGAGAAAGAGATCAACCCAGACAGTCTGCGGACAGGCGTAGCCGCACCAGGCGCGGCCAACGGTTGACGTTACGAGAAACAGGCCGATCCCGGCCATGATGAGAAGCCCGGCAAGAAAGAAGAACTCCTGCGGCCAAATCTCGATGAAGAAGAAATAAAAACGCTGCGAGGCAAGATCCACCAGTACCGCCTGGTCCGGCGCATGATCTCCCCGGTCCCAGCGCAGCCAGGGTGTCACATAGTAGATGCCCAGGGTGATGGCCATGATCCACCATTTAAGCTGGCGGAAAGTTCCCGACACGCGCTTGGGAAAAATCTTGACGCGCTTGGCATAGAGTGACCGGTTGTGTTTGGCGTTTACCGCATCAACATCAACGGGATCGACTGTGTTCAGGACCTCGACCATATGGGCCTATTCGCCGCCTCCCAGTGAATGCACATAAACGGTCAGCTGTTTAATCGTGACGTCTTCGAGACGGTGCGCCCATGCGGGCATAACGCCGTGGTTGGGCACCTGAATCTGGGCGCGGATGGAGGCGCGGTCACGGCTGTACAACCATATGGCATCATTGAGTGCTGGGGCGCCCAAGGCTGTGTCGCCACTGCCATTGTCACTGTGACAGACAGCGCAGTTTTCCACATAGAGTTCGGCGCCGCGTTCAGCCGCCGATGCATCATGCTCCTGAGTTGCAAGCGCAAGCACATGCTCTGAGATATCTGAAATTTCTTCGCGATTAAGAATGCCGTCTCTTCCAAAGGCCGGCATTTCGGAATAGCGGCTGTCGCTGTCATCGTCAAAACGCACACCATGAGCGATTGTCAGATAGATGTCGTCCAGGGTTCCGCCCCACAACCAGTCATCATCGTTGAGGTTGGGGTAACCGCTGGCACCAGCCGCGCCTGAGCCGTGACATTGAGAGCAATTTACGGCGAAGGCCGATGCGCCGCCGGCGAGAGCGAAGGAAAGCAGGTCGTCATTGGTGCGGATGTCTTCGAGCGGAAGAGCACCGATCTGCTCAATGTAGATCTGCTGTGCAGCTGCTGCCTCTTCCAACTGCGTGGCGACATTCGCGCGGCTGGAATAGCCAAGCAAACCCGGCGTTACGCTCGAAATGAGCGGCCAGGCCGGGTAAGCTATGCAATAGCCCACAGCCCAGACAATGGTGGCGTAGAATGTCCACAGCCACCAGCGTGGCAGGGGCGTGTTGAGCTCTTTGATGCCATCCCAGGCGTGGCCGGTGGTTTCCGTGCCGCTGTGTTCGTCGACTTCTTTTGTGGCCATCGGTTCAGTCCTCTTGCAGCGGTATCTTGGCATTGTCTTCGTATTTCCTGCGTGCACCAGGCCGCAGAACGAAGAGAACAATGCCGGCAAACAAAACGGTCAAAGCAAGCAGAACCCAGGTGTCTGCAAAATGTCTCAGGCTTTCATAATCCATGGGCTTACCTCAGGTTTTCCTCAGCCTGATAGGCTGAAAAATCGACAAGGGTGCCCAGCATCTGCAGATAGGCAACAAGGGCATCCATTTCAGTGAGCCGCTCTGGATTGCCATCAAAATCCCGGATCTGCGCGCCTGGATAACGCTCGGCAACATCGAAGGCGCCGTCCGCTTCCGGATCAGCCTGTGCTTTCAGGTCAACGAGGGCGTTTTCAAGCATTTCATCTGAGTAGGGCACGCCGACGGCCTGATTTGCCTCCAGATGACTGGCAATATTGTCGGTACGGATGTCGGTCTCAGCAAGAAATGAATAGGCCGGCATGATGGATTCGGGCACCACGGAGCGTGGATCAAGCAGGTGCTGCACGTGCCATTCATCCGAGTAGCGTCCGCCGACACGGGCCAGATCCGGACCGGTACGTTTGGAGCCCCATTGGAAGGGGTGATCGTACATGCTTTCTGCTGCCAGGCTGTAGTGACCATAGCGTTCAACTTCGTCACGGAACGGCCGGATCATCTGGCTGTGACAGGTGTAGCAACCTTCACGGATGTAGACGTTCCGGCCCTTGAGCTCGAGTGGCGAATAGGGGCGAACCCCTTCAACTTCCTCGATTGTATTTTCGAGGTAAAACAAAGGGGCGATTTCAACAATGCCGCCGATGCTGACCACCAAAAGGCTCAATACCATAAGCAAAGTGGCGTTTTTTTCGATGGGTGCGTGTGAGAATTTCATGAGCTATCTCCCCTTCACGCTGCCGAAGCCGATGCCGCAGAGACACCAAGAGGTGCTTCGTCGCGCCGGTCGCCACGTATTGTACGCCAGATGTTGTAGACCATGATCACTGCACCTGCGAGATAGAGCACGCCGCCGAGGCCGCGTATTACATAGAAGGGGTGCATTTCGGCGACCGATTCTGCGAACGAATACTCAAGGAAGCCAAGGGAATCGTAAGCCCGCCACATAAGCCCCTGCATGATGCCTGAGACCCACATTGAAGAAGCATAAAGTACGATGCCCAGGGTTGCGGCCCAGAAGTGCCAGTTCACAAGTCTGTTTGAGAACAGATCCTCACGGTGCCAGAGTTTTGGAACGAGGAAATAGATGGCGCCGAAAGAGACCATGCCGACCCAGCCCAAAGCCCCTGAGTGTACGTGGCCGATTGTCCAGTCCGTATAGTGACTGAGCGAGTTCACGGCCTTGATCGACATCACCGGCCCCTCGAACGTGCTCATGCCGTAAAAGGCAACAGAGATCATCAGCATACGCAAAACAGGATCCGTGCGCAGCTTGTCCCAGGCGCCTGACAGGGTCATGAGCCCGTTGATCATGCCGCCCCAGCTGGGCATCCAAAGCATGATTGAAAACACCATGCCGAGTGTCTGTGCCCAATCGGGGAGAGCTGTGTAGTGCAAATGATGCGGGCCGGCCCAGATGTAGAGAAAGATCAGCGACCAGAAGTGAATGATTGACAGCCTGTAGCTGTAAACCGGCCGGTTGGCACGCTTGGGCACGAAGTAATACATCATGCCCAGAAAGCCGGCAGTGAGGAAAAAGCCGACCGCATTGTGGCCATACCACCACTGCGTCAGGGCGTCCTGGACGCCGGAAAACAGGGAATAGCTCTTTACGCCCAGAAAGGAGACAGGCACCGCCAGGTTGTTGATAATGTGGAGCATGGCGATGGTGACGATGAACGCCAGGTAGAACCAGTTCGCCACATAAATGTGCGGCTCTTTTCGTTTGAACAAGGTCCCCAGAAACACTGCCAGGTAGACGACCCAGACGATGGTCAGCCACAAATCCACATACCATTCAGGTTCTGCATATTCACGACTCTGGGTTACGCCCAGAATGTAGCCGGTTGCGGCGAGCACGATGAAGAGCTGGTACCCCCAGAAGACGAACCAGGCCGCGTTGCCCAGCGCGAGACGGGCTCCGGTGGTACGCTGCACGATGTAGAAGCTCGTGCAGATCAGCGCATTGCCGCCAAAGGCAAAGACAACAGCGGATGTATGCAGGGGACGGAGACGGCCAAAAGTGGTCCAGGGAAGGTCCAGATTGAGAGCCGGATAGGCAAGCTGAAAGGCGATGATAACACCGACGGAAAACCCTGCCATGCCCCAGAACAGTGTCGCGATGGCCCCCGCCCTAACGACACCATCAAGATATTTTTCCTGAACCGCTTCGTTTTCTCCCTGCAACGGCATTGTCCTAATACGCCAGACAATTGCGACAGCACAGGCGAGAACCACGATCCAGGCATGGGCGGCAAACAGCGGATCATGCGACTTGGCCGCAAGGATCAGTGCAAAGAGTGCAGCAACTGCCATCGTGGCAATAAAAGCAACGTGTCTCATATTCCCCTCATCATCACGGGGCGCATTTACGGCGCACACCCATAAATAGCACGGACGCGTCTTTGCGTGAACGCGTCTGTGTGAATTCCAAGCCAAATTGCCCTGTGACTTCTTAGCGTGCGTTGATCTGGATCAAGGCCGGAGTTTGTCAGCGGCAATATCTTTCGTACCCGCGTCCGAACCCGGACCGGGATCAAGAGAACGTAGGAACTTTCCTATGGCGGACACGCCCAAAGCGGAGGAGCACGCTCCAGACCCCTGCAATATGCTAACCAACCCGCTTGAGGTTATTCAGCGAGAGCATGATCTGCAGGAGCGTATGTGCGATGCGCTGGAGTTGATTGCCGATGAGCTTCCCGGAGTTTTCAATCGCGCCCTGCTCACCACGCTTCTTTCTGCTTTGAAGCATGATTTTGCCGTTCACGTTCGGGATGAAGAGCGCGGGCTGTTTCCGCTTTTGAGAAAACGGGCGCTGGCAGAAGACAACCTCGACAGTATTCTTGCCCAGCTTGAGGCTGAACATGCACAGGATCAGGGGTACGCGGCTGAGATTGTGACGCAGTTTGAACAAATGACGGTTGCGGGCCGGGTTGAAAATCCAAACATGCTTGGGTACATGCTGCGCGGGTTCTTCGAGACGCAACGCCGTCATCTGCTTTGGGAAAATACGGTGCTGCTGCCGATTGCTCATGCGCGTCTTGGGCAAGAGGATCTGAAGGAGCTTGCGCGTGTGATGATTGAGAACCGCCGTTCCGGTCCCAGGACGTCCGGCCAGACGCTGTTCGAAGCGTTCTAGAGCAATTCACCTTGATATGGAATCGGTTTGACCGGGTTATCGCGTCTGCTGGCAAGGCACGGGGACCGCGGTGGACTTGCCGTCCACAAGGGGCTCGTAACGCAGTCCAGCGGGCGCGATAACCCGGCCTTCGGTGGGCCAAATCGGCCCTCCGGCAGCGTTGCGCTGCTTGCCCGATGCCCCACATCGCGCGGCGCAGCGCGCCTTGCCGGAAGACCCGATTTGGCGCCATCAAACGGTTCCATATCAAGGTGAAATGCTCTAGTTCAGGTTAGGCGTTGAATTAAATGTCATCCAGATCAGCGCGTTCCGCCAGGATATCTATATCAGGCACTGTAATGTCGCGGTTGCTTTCGATCTGAATAACGCCATCTGTTCTCAACTTGGTAAAATGGCGGCTCACAGTTTCGATCGTCAGGCCGATGTAATCGGCGATCTCTGCGCGGGACAATGGCAGGGAAAATCGCACGAACTTTAACTCTTCGGAGTGCGAGCAGCCGATGTTTGGTGCTCTGCGGGCGATCATCAGAAGGAAACTCGCAACTTTTTCCTGTGCGGTTTTGCGGCCGAGAAGGAGCATCCAGTCGCGGGCCGAATCGAGCTCATCCAGGGTGTTCTCAAACAGCCGGTGCTCAAGCGAAGGGTATTCCTTGATCATGCCTTCGAAGGCTTGGCGCGAGAAGCAACACAGCTCAACATTTGTCGCCGCTTCGGCAAGATAAGGGGCTTCATGGCGAAATGTGCGCCCCAGAAAATCGGGAGGAAACAACAGACCAACGATCTGCTGCCGGCCATCAGCCAGTGTTTTGGTCAGCTTCACGACGCCGCCCACGATGTTGGCAAAAAAGTCAGGCTCAGCTTCATCGGAGATGATTGTCTGGCCGCTTGAGACCATACGCGTGCGTGCGATCTGATTGAGTCGCGCCAATTCCGCGTCGCTCAACGCGCCGCAAACAGCCTTGTGCCGGACGCTGCAGGTACCGCAACGGGCAAGCTCTGGTGTTTCGCTGCTCGTGTTTGTCATGGCAATTTTATTTGAGCTGTTCGGTTTGCTGTTTCAGCACATATCATGTGCACTCTAAGGGTATTGAGGCCAAACACCAAGCCATCCAAATCGGGTTATTGAATTTCTGTTTGGGCGGCAGTACGCGCCATGTGGCACGAGCGCAACACATCGTGTGCGCAATTTACAGGTCGGCTAGTTTTGTGCCCATAGTCACAGACTTATTGGAACCAAAATGCAACGCAATTGATAGGCTCGCTCTATGGACATTTCGTGTTCTGAGGATGTGGTTGCGGGCTTTAAGGGCGTTCTCACGCCAAGTTGATTATCTGCCGGGAATTCTGCTCGTATAAGGTAGAACCCAGATTGAACCGAATGGACGGTGAGTGTTGTGAATCGTAAGTTTCTATCGATTCTGATTGTTTTTGCGATGGCAATGCTGCCTTGCGCGAAGGTCGCACTCCTGTGGACCCAAGGCTCCGACATGTCTTCGGAAATGGCCCTTGGTGAAAATTCCCCAGACAACATTGTTCTTTCGGATGGTCTGTTTGGATCCGAAGCCGGGGAGTCCTCTCCCTGCATGATGCCTTGCCAGCAGGCCAAAGCTGTAGCTTATCGGGATCAATCCATCGGTCCTGTCCGCGCTCCTCAGTTCGAACCTTCAGACGGATTGCTGCAGACCGCCACTTGGCGCGCTCTTGATGTGACGATTTTTGATGCAGGGCCCAGAGCACCGCCTGAACCCCGATACTGGGTTTCATACCGTCAAATGTTTGCTGTGAGCTCTCGCTTCCTCAGCTGACACCAAACTGCACTCCCATTCGGGAACGGGTTTGACCGGTAGCTAACGCTGTCCGGCACTCTCTGAACCGAAAGCAAGGCGCATTGCGCCTGATGAGTTCCAGCAGTTTGGAGAATACACATGAAAAAATTCTACCTTGGTCTTTTGGCCGCCGCACTTGTGTTCGGTGTCCAATTCTTACCGTCGCGAGCCTCAGCAGAGGCTGTAATCTACAACTTCACGACAGAAAGCGCCGTCAATTCGCGTTACAGGGGCAAGCAGGTTGTCTCCTATGACACCGAGCACGCCCCCGGCACCATCATCGTCAACACAACCGAGCGCAGGCTTTACCTTGTGCTGGAGGATGGTGAGGCGATGCAATATGGAATCGGCGTTGGCCGTCAGGGCTTCTCCTGGTCCGGGGCGACGACGATTGCCCGCAAGGCGGAATGGCCGGCCTGGCGTCCGCCGGCAGCCATGCGCCAGCGTCAGCCGGAACTTCCAGCCTACATGGAAGGCGGACCGGACAATCCGCTCGGTGCCCGGGCGCTCTACCTCTATGAGGGCGGGGTCGACACTTTGTACCGGATACACGGCACGTCTGAACCCTGGACAATCGGCCAGGCCATGTCGAGCGGATGCATTCGCATGCTGAATGACGAGGTCATCGACCTTTATGAGCGTGTGAAGATCGGCGCGACAGTGGTTGTGATCTGATCTTGCGAATATCCGTTGGTGGGGGGCGGCGCCTTTCTGGGTGCCGCCATTCCCAACATCGATTCGCTCCGAGAATGTGATCCGGGAGTATGAAAATGCAAACCATAATTTCCAAGGCAGATGGCAGGAGCAGACAAAATTGCTCCGTTAGCCAGCCACAAAGTTATCTGAACGTCTGTTCGCCGCGACGCTTCCATCTGGCCGCCGGTGAAACGCTCTTTCGCGCCGGCGATACATGCGGGCAATTTGTAATCGTCAAGAATGGCGTGTTGCGCGTGCGCGTGGTTTCACGGAAAGGCCGTGAGATTGTTCTCTACAGAGTTCGAGCGGATGGCATCTGCATGACGACCACACTTAATCTGTTATGCGGCACGCCCTATCGCGCCGATGGCATTGCTGAGAACGACGTTGAAGTCGCGGTGCTGAGTGCCCGTCGTTTTCAGGAGCAAATGGACAGTGATTCTGATTTCAGAGGTTTCGTGTTGGGCTCTCTGGCAAACCGCA
>JAJFHB010000373.1 GCA_021775795.1 Hyphomicrobiales bacterium
TTATCCATACGGAGACAGGGTTGGAGATGGCGACAAGAAGAACAACGAAACAGAACCCCAATGCCCTGGCGCCGGAAAAGCTCAGACGGACTTGTGATGCCAGCCGCTTCAAGTTTTCATCAACAGATGAACTACGGGCGCCAAAGACCATGCTCGGGCAGGGGCGCGCCCTCGAAGCCATAGAGCTTGGGACTGAAATCGACCACGACGGTTTCAATCTGTTCGTCGTCGGAGCGCCAGGTTGCGGCATGCAGGATGCCGTCCTGAAGGTCCTCGAACGCAAAGCAAAAGCGCGGCCAGCACCTTGTGACTGGGTCTATGTTCACAATTTCGAGGCGCCTGATAAACCAACCGCCATCTGTCTGACCGCGGGCCGGGCCAATGTGTTTCGGGACGCCATGACGGCGATGATGGAACAGCTGCGCTCAGATGTGCCGGCGTTGTTTGCATCGGAAGAGTATCAAAATCGCCGACGTAACCTCGAAGAAGGTTTCAAGCAGCGGCAGGAATCAGCTTTCCAGGAACTGCAGGGCAAAGCGAAAGAGCGCGGTACGGCGATATTGCATACACCCTCCGGCTTTGCTGTGGCCCCGTCCCATGAAGGGGAAGTGTTGAAACCTGAGCAGTTCAACGCCATGCCCCAGGCGGAGCGTGAACGCATCGAGGCTACAATCGCGGAGGTGCAGCGTGAACTGCAGGACGTCCTGCAGGAAGTGCCCAAATTGATGACCGAAGTGCGCAAGGCGGTCGAGCAACTGGATAATCAATATGCCGAGCGGGCACTCGATCAGTCTCTTGTTGAAGTCGCCGCAACTTTTGCGGATGTGCCCGATATTGTCGTTTACCTTCGAGTGGTAAGAGACGACCTGATCAAGAACATTTACATGTTTTTGAGCTCGCCGGAGCAGGTTGCAGCACAAGGTGCAGCGCCCAGCAATGTGCCGGCGGAAGGTGGCCGGAACGATCCAAGATTGCGCCGCTATATGGTCAACGTGATGGTATCATCCCGTGCCAGCAAGAATGGTAACGGTGCTCCCATCCACCGCGACGAAAACCCTTCGCTTGGCAGTCTTGTCGGGCGGACCGAGCATATCTCGCAAATGGGCGCCCTGGTCACAGACTTTATGTTGATCAAACCAGGCTCCCTGCATCTTGCCAATGGCGGCTTTCTTCTCGTCGATGCCCGCAAACTGGTGACGCAGCCCTACGCCTGGGAAGCCCTGAAACGTTCCCTCAAGAACAATCACATTAGGGTTGAATCTGCTTCCGACATCGCAGGTGCATTTTCCACCATGACCCTGGAGCCGGGTCCTATCGATCTGGATGTGAAAGTGGTCCTTTTCGGCGACCACTCGCTTTATTACCTTCTGGCGAGCAACGACCCTGAGTTTGGTGAGTACTTCAAGATTTCTGCGGAGTTCGACGACATGCTGCCGCGCGACAGTGCGATGGAAGCACGCTATGCAGCCTGGATTGCCGATGTTGCAAAATGCAGCGGTGTTGGAGCACTGGATCCAACCGGGGTAGCAGCCGTGATCGATCACTCGACCCGAATGGTCTCTGACACAGAGCGTGTTTCCCTGAAGAGTGACCGCATTGGCGATCTTCTGCGGGAGGCTGATTACTGGGCGCGCAAGCAAGGCGAGACTTTGATTGGCGCAGCACATGTTGCAAAAGCCATAGAGGGCAAACAAAACCGCTCGGACCGCATCCGCGAGCGGCAGCTTGAAATGATTGAACGTGAAATCATCATGCTCGATACATCGGGCTCTGAAGTTGGTCAGATAAATGGATTGAGCGTCCTTCAGATCGGGGATTTTTCCTTCGGCAAGCCGTCCCGCGTCACCGCAAGCGTCCACATGGGCGCCGGCAAAGTTGTCGACATTGAAAGGGAGGTCGCCCTGGGTGGGCCGCTTCACTCAAAAGGTGTTCTCATCCTCTCGGGCTTTCTGGCGTCGCGCTTTGCGCAATCTATACCGCTGGCATTCGGAGCAAGTCTTGTGTTCGAACAGTCCTACGGCGGCGTCGATGGTGACAGTGCGTCGTCCACAGAACTTTATGCACTGCTCTCCGCGCTCTCCGGTGTGCCCATTGATCAGAGTTTTGCTGTAACCGGATCCGTCAATCAGAATGGCGAGGTGCAGGCCATTGGTGGCGTAAATGACAAGATTGAAGGTTTCTTCGATCTGTGCGCGTCCCGCGGTCTGACAGGCAGTCAGGGAGTCCTGGTGCCCGCAGCCAACGTGCAACACCTGATGCTGCGCCAGGACATCGTCGAAGCTTCTGCTGCTGGCCGCTTTCATGTCTATTCGGTTTCGACGATAGATGAGGGCATTGAAATACTGACCGGTGTTCCGGCAGGTGCGCGCGGAGCGGATGGCACGTTTCCTGAGGACAGCATCAATCGGCTGGTCGAAGATCGTCTCGTGGGTTTTGCCCGGGCGCGGCGCGATTTTGCAAAGGCTGGCCGTGACCAGTCGGATGACGATGCAGGAGATGAGTATAATGCCTAGTCAGGTTGTTGAAAAACATGATGCAAAAGCAATTGTCATCGACCGCATCGCCATTGCACTGGATTGCTCGTCGATCAACCGGGCAGCGCTGAACACAGCCGTATCGCTGGCCGCAGCGACACAGGCACAGTTGCGTGCCGTGTTTGTTGAAGACCAGTGTCTTTATGATCTCGCACGCTTACCCATGGCACGCGAAGTTTCCATGAGCGGACATAGTGCGAACCCCTTCAAGGCAGAAGGCGTACGGCGGGAAATCAGCAAAGCAGCCGCCTCTGCGCGCCGCATGGTTGCTGATGCTGCAGCGCGCCAGCACGTTGAATGGGCGTTTGACACCATCCGTGGGCTTCTCGATGAGACCCTGCGCAACGTCGGTGAAACAGCCGAAATACTGACCCTGGGGTCATCGCGCGCCGAAATTGGCCGCGTTCATAGCATTGATGTTCTGCGTCGCACGCTGCGGCACGGTACAGGCGTAATTGTTGCACCCTCTCATCTCACAGCGCACCGTGGGCCGGTTCTCGCGGTCATTGGCCCTGGCGGCGATCCGGGAACAATTGTGCGGACTGCCGAAAATCTGTCGAAACGCCTCGACCGGCGGCCAAGGTTTGCGATTGCCTGCGCCACGCG
>JAJFHB010000374.1 GCA_021775795.1 Hyphomicrobiales bacterium
GGGCTTCACGAGGTTTTCAGACTGACGATAGCCCAGAAGGTTGATGACACGCGCCAGGGCGGAAGTCCCCGACCGGTGCATTCCCATGACCAGGATCGCAGGCTCAGATTTCTTTTTGGTTTTGTTCTGGGGCACTTATGAACTCAGACTAACCACATGAATCAACTGCCATGAAAGCGTAG
The DNA here is from genome assembly GCA_021775795.1 of Hyphomicrobiales bacterium. GTDB lineage: Bacteria > Pseudomonadota > Alphaproteobacteria > Rhizobiales > JAJFHB01 > JAJFHB01. The sequence continues at coordinate 183 of JAJFHB010000374.1, forward strand.
TTCTCGGGCTGATGCCACCCCGCGCTTCGCAGCAAACCGGATTGTCATATCAACATTCCGTGCCCAAATGACCCCACTCCCCCGTGGATCGTTATTCTCTACGTTTCCAGCGATCCACGTTTAGACATTAAGAGCGCCGGAACAACTCATATTCTGATATTGAGTAACATTCGCATCTCATCGCCAGAGGCTATTCGATGAAATTGCTGCTGCTCGGAGCAGACGGTCAGGTTGGATGGCACCTGCGCAAAGCCCTTGCCCCTTTGGGAGCGCTGACGGCTGCCGGTCGCGGAAGCATTGATTTCACGGATTCTGACACCCTAAGAGAGATCATTCGAACCGAACAACCAGACATCATTGTCAACGCCGCCGCTTACACGAAAGTCGACAAGGCGGAGGAGGACAAGCGCAATGCATGGCAGGTGAACAGCGAGGCGCCGGCAATCATTGCAGAGACGGCAGCCACACTACAGAGCCTGTTGGTTCATTTTTCAACCGTTTACGTGTTCGACGGCAACAAACCCGAGCCTTACACTGAAGCTGACCTGACAAATCCCTTGAGCATCTACGGTCAAAGCAAGGCAGAAGGCGAAGAACGGGTTCAGGCATCAGGCTGTAGAGGCATTATTCTTCGAACCGGCTGGGTCTACAGCATGAGGGGGCACGGTTTCGCACAAAAGATATTGGAGCGCGCCGCGGCTTCGAAGGAGATTCAAGTTGTTTCAGACCAGATAGGCGCGCCAACCAGCGCAGAGATGCTGGCACATTCCACGTCGCAGATACTTCAAAGGCTGATAGGTAGGAGCGAGGAACTGGCACCACGCGGAGAAATATTCCACTTGAATGCGCTCGGAACGACAAGCTGGCATGCTCTGGCGGTGCGTCTGGTGACAGCGGCTCTCAATAATGGGTTCCCTTTGCAAGCCCGACCGGACACGGTGCGGGCCATTACAACCGAGCACTCAACATTTGCGGCGAAGCGCCCTTTGAATTGCGTTTTGGACTGCACGAAGGTACAGACAACTTTCGGCCTTAGCCTGCCTCCCTGGCAGGACGAATACGAGTTATTCGAAAAACAAGTCAGTATGATTGCGTCTTGATGAAGCGAAAAGGCATCATTCTGGCCGGAGGTTCCGGCACACGGCTTTATCCCGTAACCCTTGCGATGCCGAAGCAACTGCTTCCGGTGTTCGACAAGCCGATGATCTACTACCCCCTGTCAACACTGATGCTGGCGGGGATACGAGACATTCTCATCATTTCAACGCCCGGCGATCTGCCACGCTTTCGCTCTCTGTTCGGCGATGGCACTCAATGGGGCCTGTCATTCAGCTTTGCTGAACAGCCGCGCCCGGAAGGCATTGCGCAGGCACTCATCATCGCTGAGGAGTTCATCCACGGCAATCCCTGCGCCCTGGTGCTTGGCGACAATATTTTCTACGGCAATGATCTTCCCGAGGCCCTGAAGTCCGCTGACTTGCGCGCCGGCGGTGCCACAATCTTCTTGTACCGTGTCCGCGATCCTGAGCGCTACGGCGTAGCAGAGTTTGATGATCAGGGCCGTGTCATAAGCCTGACCGAGAAACCTTCACAACCAAAGTCAAACCATGCCGTTACCGGGCTGTATTTCTTTGACGCTTCGGCCGTGGAGCATGCCCGGGCTCTGCAGCCCTCTGCCCGGGGTGAGCTTGAAATTACAGATGTGAACCTGCGTTATATTGAAGATGGTGCCCTGTCAGCCAAGGTTCTCGGAAGAGGTTACACATGGTTTGATGCGGGAACATTCGAAAGCCTGATCGAAGCTCAGACTTTCGTTCAGATCGTCGAAAACAGGCACGGCCTCAAGATCGCCTGCCCGGAGGAAATTGCCCTCGACAACGGCTGGATCTCTGTTGGCGAACTGGAGCGATTGGCCCACGAGATACGAAAGTCGAGTTATGGCGTGTACTTATTGAATTTGCTGAACGGGCGAGGCAGGAAATGAAAGTTTCAGCGCTTGACCTTGATGGCATTCTCGTCATCGAGCCGGACGTATTCGAAGATGATCGCGGCAGTTTTTCTGAAACATACAGCAAGCGAAACTTTGCCGATGCAACGGGCATTGACCCAACATTCGTGCAGGAAAACCAGTCCACATCTCGCGCCGGTGTCGTGCGCGGCCTGCACTATCAACTGCCTCCAAGCGCGCAGGGCAAGCTGCTTCGCGTCGTACGCGGCGAGATATTTGATACCGTGGTCGACCTTCGAAAAAGTTCCTCAACCTTTGGCCGCTGGACGGCAACAACACTGTCCAGCGACAATCAAAAGCAAATCTGGATTCCCGAGGGCTTTGCTCATGGCTTTCTGGCTCTTAGCGAAATTGCGATTGCAATCTATCTGACGACAGATTTCTACTCCAATGAACACGAGCGCTGCATTGCCTGGAACGACCCAGACATCGGCATTGAATGGCCCACTACAGTGGATCCCACAGTTTCTGCAAAAGATTCGAATGCGCCGGATCTTTCGGTTGTTGCAAAAGCCGGCCAGCACCTCTTCGACTAGCAAAAGCGTTTCCAGTCAAACATTCCCCGGCTGAAACAATCGAAACGCTTCTCCCAACAAAAGAAACAAAATCGCGCCCTTTTTGAAATCATACAGATACAGAGCGCGCCCATCTTCCTCCTCACACAACGGCGCCAAGTCGGGCAACAACAAGAGCGGGTAGACGCTTGAGCCCGACGAGTAGGACCCGACTTGATCGCCCGCGGAATTTCAGGAAACGGCAAAGCCAGATCTGGCATCGCCACAACAAAGACCAACACTCCAGAACTTGAGGAAGGACCAAGACAATGAACACCACGAACACAGAAACCGTAGCGAACAATGGCGTTAACGTAGAAGCTCTGATCGGAGCCCGCGCAGCGTTGGATGAGATGCCCGCGGCAGCTCAATTCACCTGGCGCGCGACCTGCAACTGGGTCAACGGCGTCCACAGCCGCTCAACCGTAAATGGCTTCTTTGGCCTCGGCGAAGAACAAACGCGTGAAACGACCTTCAGCATCGACACGGATCATCCGGAAGTCTTTGCCGCCGAAGACAATGCCGCTACGCCTGTTGAACTGGTGATGACCGGTCTCGCAGGTTGCCTGACAGCAGGCGTGGCTTCAGTTGCCCAGTACCGGGGCATTCAGTTGCATTCTGTAAAGGCCACTCTCGAAGGCGACATGGACCTGCAGGGCATCATGGGTATCGACGCCGATGTGCGGAACGGTTTTGACGCCATTCGCGTGAAGTTCGAAATCGATGCGGATGCCTCCGAAGACGAAATCAGGGCCGTGGTTGCACAATCACAGAAGCGCTCTGCCGTCTTCGACATCATCACCAACCCGACGAACGTTTTCGTCGAAGTCGCATAACTAACAATCAGACCTGAACAGGAGCGAGCGTCGTGAAAAACGTTACGACCGTCATTATAGGCGCCGGCCAGACCGGGCTTGCCATGAGCCGCTGCCTCGCCGACCGTTCAATCGACCATGTGTTGCTTGAACGCGGCGAGGTTGCCAACTC
>JAJFHB010000375.1 GCA_021775795.1 Hyphomicrobiales bacterium
ACCATCGGCGGCAATGTGGCGGAGAATTCCGGTGGCGTGCACTGCCTGAAATACGGTCTCACCACGAACAACATCCTTGGTCTGGAGGTTGTGCTCATCAGCGGAGAGGTCATTCGTATCGGAGGCAAGCATATGGATGCGGAGGGCTACGATCTTCTCGGCCTGATGATCGGATCTGAAGGCTTGCTCGGCGTTGTCACTGAGGTCACGGTGCGCATCCTGCCAAAGCCGGAGACGGCGCGTGCATTACTGGTCGGATTCGATACTTCCGAAGCTGCCGGCGCCTGCGTTGCCGAAGTCATCAGCGCTGGTATCATTCCCGGCGGCATGGAGATGATGGACAGGCTGGCAATCCATGCAGCAGAGGAGTTTGTCCATGCGGGCTATCCGCTGGATGTTGAAGCCCTTCTCATCATCGAACTCGACGGACCTGAAGCTGAAGTGGAGGATCTGATAAAGCGCGTGTCGATGATCACGGAACAAAATGGCGCGCGATCCCTGAAAATATCGGAAACCGAAGAGCAGCGGTTGTCATTTTGGGCTGGCCGCAAGGCGGCATTTCCAGCGGTTGGCCGGATATCACCGGATTATTACTGCATGGACGGCACCATTCCGCGGCATCAGTTGCCCAAGGTGCTGGCCCGCATGAACGAACTCTCAAAACACTTTGAATTGCGTGTCGCTAATGTCTTCCATGCCGGGGATGGAAATCTTCACCCGCTCATTCTCTATGATGCCAACGTGCCCGGCGAACTCGACCGGGCCGAAGAATTTGGCTCTGAAATCCTGAAGCTGTGCGTCGAGGTCGGCGGCGTCCTGACCGGTGAACATGGTGTCGGTGTTGAGAAGCGCGACCTCATGGGTGTCATGTTCGGTGAGCAGGATCTCGAACATCAACAACGGGTCAAATGCGCCTTTGATGCAGACGGTCTGCTCAATCCGGGCAAGGTGTTTCCAACCCTGCATCGATGCGCGGAACTTGGGCGCATGCACATTCACCAGGGCCGTGTGCCTTTCCCAGACATTCCGAGATTCTGAGTATTCTATGGCTGACGGATCAACATTCACACCTGAGAACGCGCCGCAGATTGCTGAAGTCGTGGCCTGGGCCGTGTCTCAGAAAAAACCGCTTGAGGTCGTCGGCGCCGGTACCAAGCGTGGCATCGGACGGGCAGCTCAATACGATGCCTCACTTGGAACAAACGCTCTTCAGGGCGTCACGCTTTATGAACCGGAAGAGCTTGTCCTGTCCGCTCGCGCTGGCACACCCATGCGCGAGATTGAGGCGCTGCTTGAGGAAAACAGGCAAGAGCTTGCCTTCGAGCCACCAGATCTGGGTGGTTTGTTCGGGCAACGCGATGCCGGCACAATCGGCGGGGCTCTGGCGGCAAATCTGGCCGGCCCACGGCGCCTGAAAGCGGGCGCTGCGCGGGATCACTTTCTGGGCTTCACGGCAGTCAGCGGGCGGGGTGAAATTTTCAAGTCCGGCGGCCGGGTGGTCAAGAACGTTACGGGCTACGATCTTTGCAAAATGATGGCCGGTTCCTGGGGCACGCTCGCGATCATGTCGGACGTTACGGTGAAGGTGTTGCCGGCAGCCGAGACACAGGCAACCGTCGTCGTGATTGGGTTGAGTGAAGCAGCTGCGACACAAGCCATGGCAGCTGCCATGCAGAGTTCCTGCGAGGTTTCCGGGGCCTGCCATCTTCCACCTGACGTTGCCAGGGTGTCTGGCATTCGTCCGGTCAGCACCGCCGCACGTTCGGTTACCGCCTTGCGTATCGAGGGCGTTGCGGCATCTGTGATCTACCGCAGCGAAAAACTGACAGATCTTCTTCGCGGCCATGGGGACGTGGAAGTTTTAGACGAGCCCAACTCACGCGCCCTTTGGCGGGAAGTGCGGGATGTTGATTTGCTGCCCGCCGCACCTGATCGCGCTTTGTGGCGCCTTTCGGTGCCGCCGATGGCAGGCGCTGACGTTTACCAGAGCCTTTCCAGGGATGGCGGGGTCTCCGCCCTTTTCGATTGGGCCGGCGGCCTTGTGTGGCTCGACATGCCCCGGGGCGAGGACGGCGGTGCAGCGCGTATCGCTGCAGCCATCGCCGCGAGCGGTGGTCACGCGACCCTGTATAGGGGAGACGATGCGTTGCGCTCGAGCATTGATGTATTTCAGCAGCCCACGCCCGGTGTTGCGGCGCTTTCACGCCGCCTTAAAGAGGGTTTTGATCCATCCGGAATTCTCAACCCCGGACGTATGCAGGCAAGCGGTTGAAGGTAAGGGCGTAACATGCAAACCAACTTTTCCCTGGCACAGCTTGCCGATCCGAACATCGCTGAAGCGAACGATATTCTGCGGAAATGCGTTCATTGCGGCTTTTGCACCGCAACCTGTCCGACGTATGTGCTTCTCGGCGATGAACTCGATAGCCCGCGCGGCCGCATCTACCTGATCCGGGAAATGCTGGAGGAAAACAGACGTCCGACCCCGCAGGTGGTCAAACATATCGATCGCTGTCTGTCGTGCCTTGCCTGCACCACAACGTGCCCAGCCAGCGTCGATTACATGCATCTCATTGACCGGGCACGCGCCTACATAAATGAGCGTTACAAGAGGCCGTTGATCGACCGCATCCTGCGCGCTGTGATGGCAGCGGTTCTTCCCTATCCGCATCGCTTTTATGGCGCCTTGCGTCTTGCAGCCTTGGCCCGGCCCCTGGCGCCTTTGTTCAAAGTTGCAAATGCCCTCAAACCCGTCGCCGCCATGCTTGAACTTGCGCCAAGTGTGCCGGGCATCGGGTCTGGCACAGACGGTTCAATTGAATTTCCCGCAGTCGGGAAGGCTGTTGGCCGGGTTGTACTCCTCACGGGCTGTGTGCAGCCCGTGCTTGCCCCTCATATCAATGAGGCAACTATTCGCCTGCTCACCCGGCTTGGCGCTGAGGTGGTGACGCCTCGGGCACAGGGTTGCTGCGGCGCATTGGTGCATCACATGGGCCGCGAAAAGGATGCTCATGTCGCGGCGAAGAAAAACATCGACGCCTGGATGGCAGAGCTCGACGGTCCAGGCCTTGATGCCATCATAATCAACGCCTCTGGCTGTGGAACCACGGTGAAGGATTATGCTCATATGCTGCAGGGTGATGCCGCCTATGCAGAAAAGGCAAAGCGGGTGAGCGACCTTGCCTGTGACATCACCGAGTACCTGGAGCGTGTGGAAATGCCGGAGACCGCATTCTCGCCGAACCTGCGGGTTGCCTATCACGACGCTTGTTCTCTTCAACACGGACAAAAAGTTACCCAGGAGCCCAAGCGTCTCTTGCGGGCGGCGGGGTTTGATGTCGCAGATGTTCCCGAAGGTCATCTTTGTTGCGGCTCTGCCGGGGTCTACAACATATTGCAGCCGGATATCGCTTCGCGTCTGCGCGATCGCAAAGTTGAAAACATTGAACGGGTTACTCCCGATCTGGTCGCCACGGGCAACATCGGCTGCATCACGCAGATTTCGTCAGCGACAGCATTGCCGGTGGTGCACACAGTCGAGCTTCTGGATTGGTGCACAGGCGGGCCCCTGCCAAAGAAGCTTGAATCTCTCGGCGTCACTTCGCCCGAAGGGCAACCCATACTCCCAGGAGAATGAGGGCAGCGGAACCGAGGAAAGCCAGGCTTACAGGCTCTGCCAGAAGTATCCAGGCGAGGATGACACCGGAAACCGGTTGCAGGAACTGCATCAGGCCTATGCGCTCAATGCCACCCTTTCCAAGAGCCCAGTACCACATAACGTAACCGATGATCGTGACCCCGATTGCCAGATACAAAACGGCCGTCCAGGTGACCGCGGACATGGCTCCAAAGGGCACATCGGACAACAAAAACGGGCTGAGTGGCAGAAGCACGAGTGCGCACATGGCTACCCCGTAGAACGTCGTCCCGCTCGATGGATAGCCCGAACGCTGCAGACGGCCGCCTGCAACATATCCAAGGGAGGCAAACAGGTTCGAAGCAAGAACCAGAAGGTCTCCTTCCATACTTGCATTCACAAGCGTGTCTCCTGTGCGTCCGGATATGAGCAGGACCTCGCCAATGAGCGCGATGCCGCAGCCTGCCCACCAGATGGCCTTTGGCAGACGCCTGTCCCAGGCAAGAGCAATGCCGCCGGTGAACACCGGCAAGGCGGCAAGAATCAGAGAAGCGTGATTGGCCGACGTAAGAGCGACGCCGAAAGTGAACAGAAGCGGAAAGGCGATAAAGCCACAAAACCCTGAGAGCACCAGGACCGCTTTGTCGCTGCGGCTTGCGGGCAGGGGAATGCGCATGGCCAACGCCACAGGCAGGGCGGCAAGCCCGCCGAGCAAGGTGCGCAGAAAAGCCACGGCCAACGGCTGCATTTCCTGCACCGCAATCTTTGCCGCGACAGGCGATGCTCCCCAGATAACAACAGCGAGCAGGGCAACGAGTATGATGGGTGTTTGCATGCCTCTGTTTTCCGGGAATCCAAAGTTCACTGATTGACCCTATCGCATATGCCGAAAGAACCGCCAGACCTGTATTTGGAAGAAGCCCCAGAGCTGTATTTGGAAGAAGCCATTGACCATGCTTTGAATGGCTTTAGTCTTTGCGCAGGGCTGTCGCAGAGGGAGAAAGGCAATGAAAAGATGGGTTTTCGGGGCGGTCTTCGTGGTGCAGGCCGCCTTCACAAGTACCGCCGGTTCGGAAACCTTGCTTGAGCGTGGCGATTATCTGGTCAATGCCATCGCTGCCTGCGGTAACTGCCACTCGCCTCAAACCCCGGAGGGGCCACTGGCGGGAATGGAAATGGCCGGACAGTTTCTGATCGAAATGGCCGGCATGAAAGCTTACGCGTCCAACATCACGCCTGATGTTGAAACCGGCATTGGCGCCTGGAGCGATGCGGAAATCATCGAGGCCATCAGGAATGGCAAGCGTCCCGACGGTTCTACCATCGGCCCTCCCATGGCCTTTGAATGGTACCGGCACATTTCAGATCGTGACGTGAGTGCCATTGTTGCTTATCTGCGATCCGTTCCGCCGGTCAGAAACGAAATCCCGGCGTCCACCTATGAATTTCCATTGCCACCGGCTTATGGGCCCTCCGTTCAAACCGTAGGCGAGCCGGACCATGGCGATCTGGTTGCCTATGGAGCTTATATCGCAGGACCACTTGGCCACTGCCTTTCCTGTCACTCGCCGATTGTGGAGGGGATGCCCGACCTTGAAAATCAGCTGGGCGCCGGTGGACAGGTGCTCGATGGTCCCTGGGGTGTTTCTGTTACCGCAAACATCACCCCTCATGAGGATGGCATCGGCTCTTACAGCGATGAAGAGATCAAGCGGGCAGTAACCCTGGGCATTGCAGCTGATGGTACGGAGCTCACGCCGCCCATGGGCTTTGCCTATTACCGCAACATGACGGATGCTGATCTCAATGCAATTGTGGCGTACCTCAAAACCTTGGAGCCGTTGCCAGACCCCTAGAATATTTCCATATCAACGTGAAACGCTCTGGTTTGCATCATGTTTGGCCGGCAATGTGCATTTCACTACCTGCCGCAACCCATTCGTCTACCAATTGTTAGCAATTGCTTCCTATCGTCGATCTCAGAATCCCGGTGGGGAAGTTGCGCTATTCGTGCGCCGTAGAGGTGGGACCTAAATGGCTGTTGCAAACAGAAAAATATTTCGAATTGAGAATTTTGGCGCAACCAGTTTGCCGGCCTCAGGCCCGGCAGGAGAAGACGATGGCGGGCGGCATCGCGAGATGATGAACGCCATTGCGGAATTGCGCGCCATTGTTCAGCCGGGGGAAGGGGCCATAAGTGAGCAGGAGAAGGTCTCAAGCGAGCTGCTCGACCACTATCGTGCTCAACACGTGGAAGCGTGCAAAATCCGCGAAGAGCTGGGCACCATCCATCAGGCCATCGATGAGACCAAGCGCGATATTGCGACCCTGCACCATGAGGGCTTCGACGAAGAACATATGAAGGCCGTGAGCAACGAGCTCGACGCGGTCGTCGAACATACCGAAGGGGCGACTGAAACAATCCTGACCGCCGCTGAAAGCATCGACAGCAACGCTAGTAATCTCTCGGCCGCGCTCAGGGGATCTGAGGGCGAAATGGCGGCTGATATTCAAGATCAGGTCGTCAAGATTTTCGAAGCCTGCAACTTTCAGGATGTCACCGGTCAGCGTATCAACAAGGTCGTCAGCACACTGAAATTCATCGAAGACCGCGTCACCCATATGATGGAAATCTGGGGCGGCCTTGAAAACTTTGACGATGTTGCTGTCATCGCCCGCGAAAAACCCGCAGGTGACAAGGCATTGCTCAATGGCCCCGCGTTGGATGAAGATCCCCATCGCGCTTCCCAGGACGATATCGACGCTCTGTTCAATTAAAAGGCGTCCGTTTCAACCTGAACCGCTCTGCATGTTTGTGCCTACGGCATGATTGTCAGATGTCGGAGCCAAAACGGAAATAGTCAGCGGCGGACTGG
>JAJFHB010000376.1 GCA_021775795.1 Hyphomicrobiales bacterium
TTCGAACTATCATCGACAGGTATCAGCCGGATGAATTGATAGTGACTGGAATGATTCACGATCACGCAGCACGAGTTCGTTCGTTCGAAATTGCTGCGAGTGTTTTAACGGAATTGAGTCAACGGAAAGCAGCCTGAAGGCTCAATAGGTGCCACCATGCCTGGATGCCGATCGGCACAACGAGGCGGAACCAACTTTCCACTCAACTTGAATCGTAGTATGACAATACTACGCTACGGACGCCCAATATGCCCCCGGTTGCGGACGTGGCGAGAGGGGCGATGCCTACGGGTGCCGCCCCTCGTATTAGCTCGGGCTATGACTGGAAGGCGTGCAACAGTGGGCACTATAAGGCTGCGTTCATGCCGTCTGTTTTAGGCCCACAGTAAACACCATTTGCAGAAGCTGAAAATGGCCCCGAAGGGCAGATCACAAGAGCCATGCTGGAAGCTCGGGCAATCGGTACGCCTGTTTGCAATTGCATCACGCCCCTAAGTCGACCCTTATCGAACAGTGACACAGGTGCATTTCGCCAGGTGCGAGACCTTGTGGGAAACGGAACCGACAAGGATGCCCTGGAAGTCGCTCAAACCGCGATTGCCCATGACAATCATGTCAGCCTTCACATCTTCGGCAGCCTTTAGGATGACCTTTGCCGGATCGCCCTCTTCGACTTTCTTGTCGATGGCAGTGACACCTTTTTCTTTGCAGATGGTGGCAACGCTTGAGAGTACGTATTTGCCGATGTAGTCCAACTCTTCAAGTGAGAATTGGGTGTCTTTGCCACGGCCTACGCGTGCCATAATTTCCTGGGGCATGTTGACCAGATTGTCGGCACTGTCCTCGCGCCGACCAACTTCGACATCAAGAGCCTTCTTCAGTCCATCCGGCATGTGGCCACGTAACAATACGTGCAGCAGCGTGATGCTGGCACCGTATTTTGTTGCCAGGTCGCTGGCCAGTTCTACAGCCTTTACCGAATGCTCTGAACCGTCCACCGGCACCAGTATTGTTTTGATCATGGGGTTGCTCCTCCGCTCCGTTGCGCTGCACTTTACGAGATGCGCACGCCATACCCCAGCGGAAAATTCTGCGGTGCAGTGTCGCCTCCACATGAGAAGATGCACCATGGTGCGAAGCAGTCGTATATGCTCGCGGCTTGAGAGAAACGGGTGGCGGCGCGTTCAGGAGCGCAGTGATGTTCGAACTGCTGCAGGACTATGATCTGCAAACCCTGCTCTTGTGGCTCGAAGGTATCGGGCTTGGTTTGGCCGTGCTCGACTTTTTCCGGATATCGAAGCTTCTGGAAATTGCACTCGACCGCGCCCGGCGGGCGCTCGAGCCCTATGTTAGGCGCCCAAAAGTGGGCCGGACCTGGCGCGGCGTGCATGGGCTCATCGCCACACTCAGCGCTATGGTGCTGGTACCCTTTGCGTTTTATGTGGCTTACGTCTCACCGCAGGACGGTTATTGGAAGTGGGCTCTGGCCTTTGTTGTCAGTGTGCTTGTTTCGGTTCTGATCGGCGCGATCGCGGCACTACCCATCATTCTCATTCAGCTGTTGTTGTCCGTGCTCTGGTGGTTCCTGCATCTCTGTAATCTGCCAAGGGCTGGAACCATTGGCACGATAGGCCTGTTACTGGCGGTGCTAAGTTTCAGCGGTAATCTCTTACTGTAGCTTTTCCCGGCTAAATGCCCTGTCACACATTTGAAGCGATTGTGATCTTGATCCCAACGCTGAAGCCTTGAAGCTGCCCCCCTTGTGGCGCAACAATCAGGCCATGCCTGAGATCCGTCCCTGGTGGATAAACTTTGCAGGCGTAGGCTTCGGTCTTGTCGTCTGGATGAGTACGGCGCTCTTGTGGTGCGCCGGCATGGCCATCTTTTACGGCGTGTTTGTGCTGCTTGGGCCCCAGGCGATGATCGTCTGCGGTGTCGTTGCCTTCGCCTGCCACACATATTATCACGCTGCCCGCCACAAGCTGGATGATGAAGGTCCAGACAGACACTCCGATTGTCAGCGTTAGTCCAGTGAACCACGCATGGCCGGTGGTGACGCAGCAACGGTTTCCATGGAAAGAGGAGAGGGGGCAGGGCTGTGCATTTGCTCCTGCCGAGTTGTCTGGGTCATCGCGTAGACACCCATTACAGCGCCTAGATTGATCCAGAAATGACGCCAATGATCGGTATCGACAATGATGCCTTCCAGCACCACGCCAAGAAAACCGGAAAGCAGAATAATCAGTAGTGCGCCACAGTTGTCCGGCTTCGACAGCGCTTTGAAACCCAATATCAGCGTCAAGGCGATCATTGCCAAGTAGGCCATACCGCCAAACCAGCCGGACGTCATAAACACAAAAAGGTAGACGTTGTGTGGTTGTTCGAACCAGTCCGGCAGAAAGCCGAGTGCACCAAGCCCCAACGGGTTTTCAAGGATTTTGTCAATCGTGAGAACCTGACCTGCGAAACGACCCGATGCGCCACTGTCGTAGCTTTGTGTTACCTGCGCGCGAATTTCAAAGAGGTTGCCGATGCTTTCCACGTCGAGGAGAAACATGAAGCCGACCGCGCCAAAGATGGCCCCTGCAATGGCAAAGAGGATGAGTTTCGTTCTAAAGGCCCCATCTTTGCTGGCGGCCAGCCATAGTGTACCGGCCATCATCGACGAAAACAGGAAGTGAGCCCAGCCGCCCCGAGAAAACGTCAACAATAATGCCAGCAGCATAATGGCGAGAAAACCAAGATTGATCAGAACCATCAGACCCCGACGTGTCAGCACTTCATAGAAACAGTAAAGCATCGGAACGACAATGAAGGGGGCGAGCACATTCGGGTCTTTGAATGAGCCTTTGGCCCGGAAGTACAGCGTAAACTGCTCGGACGCGCCGCCCAGCATGTGGAAATAGCCAAGAATGCCGAGCAGGGAAGCAACAACGCCGGCGATAACCCACCCTGACAAAAGTGCCCGCAAACCGCGCTCACGGAAGCGGTAAATGAAACAGGCGATGAATATTGAGACGGCGCACAACAAGCCGGTAATGGCAATGTGCCTGAGCGACTCTGAAAAGCGCGACCCGAGTGCCGTTCCGATGAGGCCGAAAATCAAAAAGAGCACCATCGTCAGCATCATCGGAAAGATGCTGTTTGGAATGCGTAGGCCCAACACCATCGACAGGCCAAACAATGCAATGAAAAAGAGATCAAAGGGTGCCGGTTCATAGAGAACAAAGCTGCTCATCGCAAACAGCAACCAGAATGCGGAAAGAGCCGCCAGGTCTGTGACCGGGCGGCTGGGGGCAACGCTGGTAGCTGCCAGGGTCAATACGCATTCTCCGTATTCAAAAGGGCATAGGGGGTGACAAACAGAATGTAGAGATCGAAAAGAAGCGACCAGTTCTCGATATAGTAGAGATCGTGCTCCACGCGGTGTTCGATTTTCTCTTCCGTGTCGGTCTCGCCGCGCCAGCCCTTGACCTGTGCCCAGCCCGTAATGCCGGGCTTGACGCGGTGGCGGGCAAAATAGCCATCCACGACTTCCGTATAAAGTCTGTCTGCCGCCTTCGCCTGGGTTGCGTGTGGACGCGGCCCGACGAGAGAAAGCTCGCCTTTCAAAACGTTGAAGAGTTGCGGCAGTTCATCAAGGCTTGTCTTGCGGATGAAACGACCGATCTTGGTTACCCGCGGGTCGTCCTTGGTGACAAGTTTCGTCGCTTTCTGATCGCTCATATCCGTGTACATGGAGCGGAATTTGTAAACTTCGATCAGCTCATTGTTGAAGCCGTAGCGTTTTTGCTTGAAGAAAACAGGCCCCTTGCTGTCCAGTTTGATTGCGATTGCAACGCCGATCATGACAGGCGTCGCAAGCAGCAGGGCAACCAGGGATATGAGGCGGTCCTCCAATGTCTTTACGATCGAATCCCAGCCACTGAGCGGTTTGTCGAAGACATCGAGAAGCGGCACATTTCCAATGTAGGAGTAAGCACGTGGGCGGAAACGCAGCTTGTCTGTGTGTGCACTCAGGCGAATATCCACCGGCAAAACCCAAAGTTCCTTGAGGATCTCGAGCAGGCGGTTTTCAGCTGAAATGGGCAGAGATACGATCAGGAGGTCAATCCGGCGCTGGCGGGCATACTCCACAAGCTGCGCAACTTTTCCAAGCTTAGGGTAGCCGTGGATTTCATTTGGGGAGCGAGCCTCGCCCCGGTCATCAAAGATGCCGGCAATCGAAATGTCCGTATTGTCAGTGCCGTCAAGAGCTTGAATGAGAGCCGCCGCCCGGTCGCCGCCGCCGACGATTACGGCGTTGCGGTCAAGCCTGCCATCCTTGTTCCATTTGCGCACAAAACTACCCATCAGAGCGCGGAAACTGAGAAGTGCGATAACACCGACGCCATACCAGCTTGCGAGCCAGACGCGGGAGTAATTGTCGCCAAGTTTGGAAAAGAAGATCAGCGCTGTCATAAGAGCGAAAATGCAGGTCCATGCCATAAAGACACGGGCTGATTGCTCTGCAACGCGAAGCAGGGAATGTATTGTGTAAAGACCGAAGGCCTGGAAAACGATGGGGACGGTACCTGCCAGAAGCAGGCAGGGCGCAATGTAAGCTGCAGCACCGGCATAGACACCATCGGAAATGTAGAGGGCCCAAATATCAATGCCAACCAGAGCAATGATGAAGGCTTCGCAGAACCGTACCAGGGACAAAATGACCGGTGCAGCAATCCAGCTTCCCTTGTCCTTGGCAGCAGGTACTGAGACAGCGGCAGGTTCGGAAACTATGGTTTCCACCGGCGCGTCCAATGTTTCCAGAATATCGCTGACGGCAAGGCTTTTGGCAGCGCCGGCATTCTTTTGCATTGTGTCCATTGTTCTCAACAGTCCTTCACGGGCGTTTCAATTCGGGCTTGTGTACCGATCCGTGCAAGTCCCGCGCCTGCTGCAAGGTTTCACCCTAGAATGTGGCGAACAGCGTTAAGGATGTCTTACTCTGCGGCGCTGAGGTGACCCGATTGTGTTGGGTTTCCGGCCGTTTGTGCCATGCAGGCGAGGTAGAAGGACAAAACGTTGTCAACCATTCTGGAGGTGGAAAAACGTTCTTTGGCGCGCTCATGCAGGCGCTGTGACTGTTCGAGGTGTTGTCCCGGTTGTGTTAGTGACTGCAACATGGCGTCAGAAAGGGCGTTTGCATCACCAGGAGGCAAGAGGGCTCTGCTGTCGGAACCGTAAATCTCGGGTATGCCTCCAACATCGGTGGCGAGAAGCGGCATGCCTGCAGCAATGGCTTCAAGCACTATGTAGGGAAATGATTCCGCCCGTGACGGTACAATCAACGTGTGTCCGAGTGAAAAGGCACTCCGCGCGGGCAGGGCGCCGGGAAAATTCACCGCATCGCCAATTCCCAGCTTTTCAGCAAGTATTTGAAAGTCGTCTGCTTCGGGACCGGCGCCGACTATCGTTGCTCGGGCGTTGTGGTGTTCACGGACTTTGCAAAGGGCCTCGAGAAGAACATCGACCCCCTTCAACGCTCGTAGTTCACCGATGTAGAGGAACTCTGTAGCGTTACCATCGGGCTCTATGCGTTCAAACTCATCCGGCCTCAGACCATTGTTGATCACCTGTTCGGGGCAGTGAGGAGGTCCCACCTTGCTCCGGTAGGCATTCTGGCCGAATTCACTTTCGAAAATCAGCCCATCAGTTGCGCGCGAGAGGAAACGTTCAAGCTTGAGGAAGACGAAACCGGCAGGGGATTTGGGAGAATAATGCAGGCTGCCACCATGAGGGGT
>JAJFHB010000377.1 GCA_021775795.1 Hyphomicrobiales bacterium
CATTCATCCATCGTGGTGCCGAAGTAATAGCCTTCCATTTTGACGGCATCCTGGAGGCCTGCGCCAAGAGCTTCAAGAATGTCTCCCAGCTTCGTCATCACAATGCCGCTTTGAGCAAGCCCATCACCCGGTGACAGGACGTCTCCAGATGCATCGGTTGCAACTGCTGCCGGCACAGAGATGAACTCGCCTGCACGCAGACCGGTTGTAATTTTTGGGCGAGCAAACATTGAAGCTGGCCCATTGGGGACGTCCGCTTCGACAAACCGAACATCATCAAGCTCGCGCCAGCCCTTGAGGGCAATTGCCTGTATCTGAATGAGTTGATGCTCAAAGGGTTGAAGCGGTACCGGATGTAAGCTGATCGCTGGTGCTGGTTGTGCCGAAAAATGCTGTTGCAGACTGGCAAGAACAGTCCACTCATCCCGCTCGCCTGTGCTTTTGTAATAGGCCTTGAGGCGAACAACGTCTGTCAGGTCGCAGCCCTGTTCGGCAAGGCTGGTTGCCAAATTCTCGATGCATCCCATGATTTGTGCGTCGAAGTCATCGATGTGTCGGACTTTGCCTTCTGCTGAGAGATCCCCAGCTCCCCCGACAAACGTCAGGTCTCCAGCGCTCGCGGCCAGATGATGTTTCTGCACAATCGGCAATTGCCAGTTCATATCAGTTTCTCTCCGAAAGGTGCCTTTGGCTCATTTGATTTCAAAGAAGTCCGTAGGAACCATAAGCCGGTTTTCCTGTTTGGCCATATATCCCGCTTCCCGGCTTAGTTTGATATAGGCCAGCCATTCGGGGTCGGCCCACATGGCAGCTCGGCGGGTTTCCCGGTCACCGGCATTTTCAAACACCCAGATATGAGTGAAAGTGTTCGGGTTTCCGGTTTCCGTGGTCGCGTATAAGAACGGCTGACCCAGGTGCCGTGTCTGGGGAGCAAGTCCGTGTTCCCGGTACAGAGCCAGGTGGTCCTTGATGGTTCCAGGGCGGCATTCATAGGTTCTGTGATCGAAGAGCATACGGGTTCCTTCCGGGTGTTGTTGGAGGTCGCGGCTTGTTGAAATTGCGGCTGGTTACAATTTTCCCACAGTCGCCTAAAAATCTCCGCATTGAACTGTGAATTGAAGGCATGTGCTGTTTATTCTGATTCCCTTCAATGCTACCTATTGCATTGGGACGGCGGAGCAGTTGCTAGATGAAGACGAGGAGGCAAATGCAACGAATGACTATTTTACGTTCAGGCGTGGCAGTGGCAGCAATGCTCGCTACTGTAGCCATTAGCGCTACACAGGTGAATGCAGGTTCACAGGAAAATTTCATCGCGGCGGACCGGAATAACGACAATAGTCTGAACCGGTCTGAGTTCAGGGTGTTCATCAACAAGAATGCCCGCGACGGTATCTCTCCGGCACCGATGATCAAAGAGCAGAATATGTACACGCAGGCCTTTAACATGGTCGACACAGACGGCAATGGCCTGTTCAGTGTTGAGGAAGCACGGGCTACAAGCACGACGGATTGGGACCAGCGTTAAGCTGTCAGTTTTTAGCCGTTTTGGCGGCCACGCGACAGGCACCGCTTCTACCGCAGCGTGAGACAGAACTTTCGCTGCGGTGCGACGCTTTGTGCCGGTTTGGCTGACTTGCCTTGCACTGAACATTTAGACGATTTATTGAAGTCGTTCGTTCAAACAAACCATCGTTCGTTATGGAGAACACAGGCATGCTTCGCGAACTGATCGATGAGCAGGGCTGGTTGCTGGCAGACGGTGCCACGGGCACAAGCTACTTCGCCATGGGGCTTCAGGCCGGTGATGCGCCGGAGCTGTGGAATGTCGATTCCCCTGAAAAGGTGAGCGATGTCCACCGTGAGTTTGTGGAAGCTGGCGCAGACATCATCCTCACCAACACATTTGGCGGCAATCGTTATCGCCTCAAGCTCCACGCAGCCGATAACCGGGTGCATGAGTTGAACGCGGAAGCCGCGCGCATCGCCCGTGCTGTGGCACAGGAATCGTCGCGTCAAGTGTTGGTGGCCGGCTCTATGGGCCCCACTGGTGAAATATTCGCCCCCGTCGGCACCTTGACACACGATGAAGGTGTTGAGGCCTTCAGGGAACAGGCGGAAGGTCTCAAGGAAGGCGGAGCCGATCTGCTCTGGATTGAAACCATTTCATCGGAAGAAGAACTGCGCGCCGCTGTCGAAGGTGCGGGTACCGTGGGTTTGCCGATTGTTTCGACCATGAGCTTTGATACCAACGGCTGCACCATGATGGGTGTGACGCCGCAGGGTTTTGGCCAGATCGCCAGAAGCCTGTCGCCGCAACCCGCTGCCATTGGTGCCAACTGTGGTGTTGGCGCTGCCGAACTTGTGGCAACGGTGCTTGGCATCTCTGAATCCCGGCGTGACACCATTATCGTTGCAAAGGGCAATTGTGGCGTTCCGGAATTTGTCGATGGCCACATTCACTATTCAGGTACGCCTGAACTGATGGCTGACTATGCGCGGCTGGCAATAGATTCCGGTGCCCGAATTATCGGTGGCTGTTGTGGCACCACGCCAGAACATCTCAGGGCAATGCGGACAGCACTTGAATCTCATGAGCGCGGTGAGCGTCCCGTAATTCAGGACATTATCTCCCGCCTGGGAGAGGTCTCAAAACTGGCGCGCGGTGAAGCAATTGCCATCCAGGGGCGCTCCACGCGCCGTCGTCGCAGTCAGCGTTGACGATCACTTTGCGGCCCGTTGAATTTTCAATGGGTTGCAATTCTGGGTCAAATCGGTTCAAAAAAATCATTATGTCGATTTCCGCTTGTGTTGTGTCGCATGCGGACCTCGTGAATTGACGCGTTGAATTGATATGCTGCAGGATGAACTGCAAAGCGGTGCATTAGTTCGACAACGGTTTATCCTTGGCTTTGAGGCGCGCCTTGACGCGGTAAGCGGAGCGGAATGATGAGCGAAGAAGACGATCTTGATCTGAACGAACTCGATGACGAAGAACTCGTTCAGCAAATGCATGATGATCTTTACGACGGTCTCAAAGAAGAGATCGAAGAAGCGGTCAATATTCTTCTCGGCCGTGACTGGGCACCATACAGGGTCCTCACGGAAGGGCTCGTTGAGGGCATGAGGATTGTGGGCATCGACTTCCGCGATGGCATTCTCTTTGTGCCGGAAGTGCTGTTGGCCGCAAATGCCATGAAGGCGGGAATGTTCATACTGCGCCCGCTGCTCATTGCAACCGGTGCCCCGCGTGTCGGCAAGATGGTCATCGGCACGGTGAAAGGCGACATTCACGACATCGGCAAGAACCTTGTTGGCATGATGCTTGAAGGCGCTGGTTTTGAAGTCATTGATCTTGGCATCAACAACCCGGTTGAGAACTATCTCGCAGCGATTGAAGAGCACCAACCGGATATTCTCGGAATGTCGGCGCTTCTGACAACGACAATGCCTTATATGAAAGTCGTTATCGACACCCTGAAAGAAAAGGGCATGCGGGACGATTATATTGTTCTTGTTGGCGGTGCGCCGTTGAACGAAGAATTTGCAACTGCGATCGGAGCAGACGCATACTGTCGTGACGCGGCCGTGGCAGTTGAGACGGCGAAGGAATTCATGGCTCGCAAGCACAATCAGCTATCCGCGAACGCCTGAGTTTCAAACGTCTCGGAACAAAGAATTCGGCCGCGGTACAGAGAATGTGCCGCGGCTTTTTTTGTAATGCGCAACGTGGGATCTGACAGGAACACGCCATGAGCATGTCCATGCATCTGGAACCCGGTGAGGCCTTCGATTTCAAGAAAGGCAAAGGCAGCGTGCTGCTGATTGCCTGCGGTGC
>JAJFHB010000378.1 GCA_021775795.1 Hyphomicrobiales bacterium
CCCATCATCGATTTCGCCGCTGAGACTGTTGCGCACATTCACCCACGGCATTCCAGCCGTTTCAACGCGCTCGGTCGAAACCAATGTTGGCGCCTGCTTGTCCCCGGTAACGATGGCCGCGAGCCCTGTACCCAAAGAACACAACGCATCTATCTGGCGGAACGGCGTCTCTATTACAGCGCAGGTTTGGTTATCGACATCGAGAAGAGATAGCTTGTAGGCACCTCCTTCAATCATCGCTGCTGCAATGCGCCCATCCGCCAGCACGGCAAGGCTTCGGGTGCCAAGACCCCAAAGGGGACGGCCAAATTCTGCTTTGCGCTCATGTAACACTTCAGTCTTATCGCCACGCAAGCGGTAGACGTTGCTCCAGCCACTTTCATCGCTGATGAATATCAGATCGCCGTTATCAGCCCATTCCGGCTGGAAAACATGAGCGCCATTGCCACCAGCAACCTGGCGAATGTTCTCAATCGAACCGTCACCTGCCACCGATCCAAGCATCAACCGGGCATCTTCCCAGGGCATGTGGGGCAAATCCCACTCAACCCAGCACAGGTATTTGCCGTCCCGGGAAACACGCGGGAATGCATAGAAATCCGCACCGTCAACAATTACGGCGGCGTCCGACTTAGAGGGTTCAGCTATATTGATGGCGCAGAGGAAGTTTACCGGATCGCTGGTTTTGTCGGAACCATGCGTTTCGGCAACAGCGACGAGCCTGTTCTGAAGTTTATCCAGATCGAAGTCAGAAAAGCGGGTGTCTTTCTGCTCTGTCAGACGCTCAGGAGCTGAACCGGATTCAATGGCATAGACATCCTGATCGTCGCCATTGACGAACCACACGACGCCATCCCGCGCCAGAAACTCGCCGCCACCATATTCATGGACTTTGGAGCGCGCCGAAAAGGGCGGAGGAAGGACGTCGCGCAAGGATCCCTGCGCGTCACGTTCAACAATCACCGAACGGCCGTTGTCTGTCGGCCGCGTTTCAGACCAGTAGAGTCTGTCGTCTGAAGCTTGCACCAGCCCAAAGCGTAAAGACTGCCCGGCAACAAAGTCCGCGGTCACAGCGGATTTCCAGGTTCCATAGGGTGCGCGCTTAAGCGACATGGGATCATTTTACCTGTTAGGGGATAGATGCACGAAGCTCAGCAGACTACATCCGCACCGCACAATTGCACAGTCTCCATCTTGTCTGCCCTGATCAAATCTGGCATGGTGGCAACATAAAAGGACAGGAGTGTTGTCCTTTTTTGCGGTCATGCAAAATTGCGGGCCCAGATGTGGCTGGGCAGCCGATTGTATCGCGATTTGTCCGCATGAACGAGGGGGTGCATCCCGATCCGTGCAAGGTAGTGGCTTGTGCAGATTTCCCCTGCTCACAAGCAAAAAGCGATTTGCGGGCATAAGGCACCACCAAAAACACGGCATCTGGGGTTGGCCTGGCGGGGCAGACCACAGGGATCTCTGACGCAAATTCGAACGAACTCGGCGCGCCCCGAAAAGAGCATGTCTTAACGGTCTGACGGTGATGAGGAACCAAATGAAATCAACACAGTTCCCCTCTGGAAACGACACTCAACCCTCGCAGGGTTCAGTGCTGAAAACAGGCCTGCCGCAACGCCAGGGTCTCTACGATCCCCGGAACGAACATGATGCCTGCGGTATCGGCTTCGTGGCCGACATCAACAACAACAAAACCCGGAAGATCGTCGAGAACGGCCTTGCCGTCCTGCGCAACCTGGAACACCGCGGTGCCGTTGGCGCCGACCCCAAAGCAGGTGACGGTTGCGGGTTGCTGGTGCAGATTCCTCATCAATTCTTCAAGGAAGAAGCGGAGAAACTCGGCTTCGATCTTCCCGAGCCAGAGCACTACGGCGTTGCCCATCTTTTCCTGACACCGGATACGACACAACGCGAAGTCATCGAACGCACACTCGAAATGTTGGCCGAAGAAGACGGCATGAAAGTGCTGGGCTGGCGCGACGTCCCTGTCGACAACTCGGTTCTTGGTGAAACCGTCAAGCCTACAGAGCCGGTCCACCGTCAGGCTTTCATCGCACGCGCTCCAGACCATACCGACATCGAAATCTTCGAGCGCAAGCTCTATGTCCTGCGCAAGAGAGTTTCAAACAGCGTTCTCAATTTCGACGACATTGATTTCGAACACTATTATGCGGTTTCCTGCTCTGCCCGGACCATCGTCTACAAGGGCATGGTGCTGGCCCCCTGTCTTGATGAGTATTATCTCGATCTCAAGGACGAGCGTTTTGTCTCAGCCCTGGCGTTGGTGCACCAGCGCTTCTCCACAAACACCTTTCCCTCCTGGAGCCTCGCCCACCCGTTCCGTCTGATTTGCCACAATGGTGAAATCAACACGCTGCGCGGCAACATGAACTGGATGAATGCCCGTTACGCCAACATGAGCTCTGAGGTTTATGGCGAGGACATGGGCAAAGTCTGGCCGATTTCCTATGAAGGCCAATCGGACTCAGCCTGTTTCGATAACGCGCTTGAGCTGCTGTACAACGGCGGCTATTCGCTTGCTCACGCCATGATGATGATGATCCCGGAAGCCTGGCACGGCAATCCACTCATGGATGACGACCGCCGCGCCTTCTATGAACATCATGCATCGCTGATGGAGCCCTGGGATGGCCCTGCAGCAATTGCCTTCACCGACGGCAAGCAGATCGGCGCAACCTTGGACCGCAACGGTCTGCGGCCCGCCCGCTATCTCGTCACCGACGACGGCATGGTGGTCATGTCATCGGAAATGGGTGTTCTGCCCGTGGACGAAGAGCGCATCGTCACCAAGTGGCGGTTACAGCCCGGCAAAATGCTTCTTATCGATCTTGAAGAAGGCCGCATCATTTCAGATGAAGAGTTGAAGGCACAGACATCCAACTCTCACCCCTACCAGGAGTGGCTTGACCGCACCGAGATCAAGCTTCGCGATCTGCCGGCAGTCGAGGGCCGCGGCCCGCGTACAAACGCAAGCCTGCTCAATCGTCAGCAGGCGTTCGGCTACACCCAGGAAGACATCAAGTTTCTTCTGACCCCAATGGCCCAGACCGGACAGGAAGCCGTCGGCTCCATGGGCACCGACACACCAATTTCGGCTTTGTCCTCAAAGCCCAAGCTTCTGCACACCTATTTCAAGCAGCTCTTTGCCCAGGTGACCAATCCGCCGATCGACCCCATCCGCGAGGAACTGGTCATGTCTCTCGTGTCTTTCATCGGGCCGCGACCCAATCTTCTCGACCTGAAAGGCACATCATCTCTGAAAAGACTGGTTGTCAGCCAGCCCATCCTGCGCAATGAGGATCTGGAAAAGGTGCGCACCATCGGTGATATCGCTGACAATCACTTCCAGACCCTGACACTCGACACGACCTATGCTGCAGAAAAAGGGGCAGCGGGAATGCAGCCAGCCCTTGAGCAGCTCTGCCAACGGGCCGAGCGCGCTGTCCACGACGGCTACAACATCATTGTACTGTCAGATCGCCTTTGCAGTCAGAACCGGGTGCCAATTTCATCATTGCTCGCCACGTCTGCCGTGCACCACCACCTCATCCGCCAGGGGTTGCGCACACTGGTTGGCCTCGTTGTTGAAACCGGCGAAGCCCGTGAAGTGCACCAGTTCTGCACGCTTGCGGGCTATGGCGCAGAGGCCATCAACCCCTACCTGGCTTTCGAAACCCTGGAAAACATGCTGCCGAACCTTCAGGAAGAGCTGACCCGTGAGCAGGTATTCAAGCGATACACGAAAGCCATCAACAAGGGCATTCTCAAGGTCATGTCCAAGATGGGCATTTCAACCTACCAGTCCTACTGTGGCGCCCAGATTTTTGATGCCGTGGGCCTGCGAAGCAACTTCGTCAACCGCTACTTTTTTGGCACTTCCTCACGAGTGGAGGGCGTGGGCCTGAGCGAAATCGCAGAGGAAACGCTGCAGCGGCACCACAATGCCTTCTCTGATGCGCCCCTGTACAAGAATGCACTGGAAGTTGGCGGAGAGTACGCCTACCGCATTCGCGGTGAGCAGCATATGTGGTCGCCGGAATCGATTGCCGATCTGAGACAGGCAGCCCGCGGCAACAGTCAGGACAAGTACCGGAGCTTTGCCCGCCAGATCAACGATCAGAGCGAAAAACACATGACCATGCGCGGCCTTTTCAGATTGCGCAGCGCCGAGGAAATGGACCGCCTGCCGCTGAAACTGGATGAAGTGGAATCGGCCGAGAACATTGTCAAAAGATTTTCGACCGGCGCCATGTCCTATGGCTCGATCA
>JAJFHB010000379.1 GCA_021775795.1 Hyphomicrobiales bacterium
TGCGGGCCATCAACCAGCCAGCGGGCGCCGGCACGCTGCCGCAAAGCGTCATCCACATTGTCCGGATAGTTTGAAAACTTGCCAAAACTGCAGTTACCGCGCACAACCGTGCTCGCGCCCGAAAGGCTTTCCATCAAGACGCCGGTTACTTCCTGTTGCCCGGCAGAAGCCCTGTCATCACTGCGCTTGGCCGCAACCTGATCGATATCATCCACTGTGCCGAAGCCAATCGCCCGGGGATCCAAGACGTTACGAATGAACTGCTTGCAGTTCTGCCCCGACTTGCCCTGGTACGAACTGATCTGGTCGATGCCGAAATTTTCGTAATGGAAAGGAACATTTGCGACTTCGCAGTAGTCCTTCATGAGGCCGGCAATCATCTGGATGAGCGTCGTCTTGCCGGTGCCGGGGTAGCCATCGCCGATGAAGGTAAAGACGAAACCGCCGAGCTCGACAAAAGGATTGAGCTGGCGGTCAAAATCATAGGCCATCATCATTTTCGCAAGCTTCATGGATTGCTGCTTGGCGATGTGATTGCCGACCACCTCATTAGGCTTTTTGAACGTCATGATGAGCGGCTTGCGGCGCGAGCGTTCTTCGATGGTGAAACCATTGAGGGTGAAGTCATCCGCATCGAGGCGGATGTGATTTTCCTCAAACTGTGCCAGGTCATCAAACCGGGCACGCCGCGAGATGAGCCCTTCCAGGCTCTCGCGGGCAAAGGCTCTTATTCTGGCGACGAGTTGTTCGTCATCAGGCGCATCCGTTACCGCCTGATCCAGGCCATAAATGAACGCCTTGCAGGCATCATGCGGGGTTTCAAGCATGAACAAGGGGTCAGCAAGATCACCGGTCGCTTCTGCTTCTGCCTCCAGGGTCTGCAAAAGATAACTCGCCGCTGTGAACACCGTCACGAAGGCTCCGGCTGAAAGCAGGCGGTGATAATGGGTCGCCGCATCACCGCTGAGCGTTGATTCCCGGTTTTTCCGCGTCAGCGTTTCGAGTTCAGTCTGGCGCGCAAATATATCGCGGACAGCCAGACCAACGGCAAGCGCCCGCCGCGTCTTTACTGCCACTGTGTGCTGGGCAAGGGACAACATGGAATCATTGGATGTAATCGCAGACAAGGTGTCGACAAAACGCACATCCGCTGCCCGTCGGGATGAACCTGTTGAAACGGTGTTTACAAACCGCCGCCGCGTCCCTGCCAACTCCGTCCTCGACTTACCGTCACCGTCGGGAACAATAACATTTGCCCTCTCGATGATTGCCTGCGCCGAAGCAATGTGTTTGGCGATATCTTCTTCTTTAAGCGTTGTCAGTCCGATATCCATTCCGGCCTCAAACTTGTTTCAACACATCATCACCACTGACGATGTAGCAATTGTATTTTGCGAGCATGTCACCTGCCCGTCCCTGGGCATAAGCTGCCTGATAGGCTTCATGCGGCACGAGCGCATGACGCTCAAGCGCACTGACACCCTGCTGAGCACAATCTATGTCGCCGGTGTTGATATGGAAGATCTCTTCGGGTGCTGATCTTCCAAATAACCCCCAGCGTCCCGGCTTTTCCTCGGTCGACCACAATTCCTGCATGGTCCAGGTCAGGAGCCAGTTGCTCTCGGAACTCTGTACTCCATCGAGTACTGCCTGCAGCTTTTCATTATGCCGGGTTACACCGCCGGCATAGAACGGCCCGACAATGAAGCGCCGGAGCTGCTTGGGATGGAGTTCTTCAAATTCCTTGTCCAAAGCCGTCGCCACGGTGGTCAGTGTCAATCCATAAGCACAGTTGGCTTCAACAAAACGGCTGAAGCGCTCCGCAAAACTGCGGTTGGGAAGTCCCTGCACCGGGCGGTGCCAGGAGGCACGATCCTGCTGGCGGGTGTTGTTATAGATCGTCATGCCGTCGTTCGAGGAATCCTCAAGCACGGCTGTATAAATAAGGGGCAGATTGGCGCTGCCGTCGTAGACCGTCCAGTACACAACATAAACCGGCCTGCCCGATTTCTTGTTGAAGTGGTGACGAATGGTGCGAGCACCCCTCGATTTTAAAAACAGATTCTCGCCAACAAGATTCTCAAAATAGAGTCTTTCTGCCAGAGCACGCTGATGTTTACCGGGGAACTGTCCCTTCATCATCATCGCATCAAGCATTTGCGCTCGCAGCTCTTCTTCCTTCGGCAAGCTCCGCAATTTGTCCTGCGCGCGTCCGGCGTCATCTTCAAGTTCGAGCACATGGCGGAACATCGGGAAGCCGCTTTCCGATGCATCAATCTTGAAGGCATCCGCATAACGGCTGTTCAGCTCCCAGCATTCAAAGGAGCCGCGCAGGCTGTGAAGGCATTCGTTCAGCACATGATTGATCAGATTGTGCCGCTTGGCCCACGGGCCTTCCACTTCGAAAATTCGGTCGAGCGCATTCAGGGCAGCGGAGAAGGCATTGAAATACCCCCCGATACCGGCAGCTGGCTTGTTCATGCGATTTCTAGGTTCCAGACTACCATCAACCGTTGCCGTAGCTTGCGGTCTGGTGCTTCTCCATCACCTCGCCGAAACGGCGCATGAAGGCTTCATCAGCCAGTTTCTTGCGGCGCTGAATCTCAGCCGAGTTGAGCATGGAGCCTTCGTGCATCTCCAGGAGATCTGCGATGTGAGACTGCGCCGCAGCGCCGATACCCGCCATGGTTTGTTCTGCTGCCGTATCGACTTTGGCACCAAGCGTGTTGATCTGGTGCGCGACTTCCTGCTGCGAAGCCGTCTTCAGAGAATCTTCTAGCGCCTTGTAGAGAACGATGCGTTGTTCCGTGTCGATCGTCAGCTTGTTGATCAGCGTGTTCTGCGCAGCAATCTGGTTGTTCAGACTGTCAACAAATGTCTGGAACATGGAGGTGTAACGTTCCAGCGTCTGTGACCCCGCCAGAAGTTCCTGCTCCTTGGCCTGCCGCTCATTATATTCTGTTGCCAACTCAGAGCGCTCCTTCTCGAGCTTCGTGCGAACACCCTGATCCGTCGAGGCCGCCATCTGGTTCTCCAGATCCAGCAACATCGGATTCAGCTCCTCGATTCGCTTTTGCGCGGCCTCAAGTTCAGCGGTTACCTGCTCGCGCCGCTCAATCACATTTTTCAGGCTCGCCTCCGATGAGCCGTAGCGCTCTTTCAGGACGTCCTTTTGCTCATTCAGAATTCGGGTGATCGTGTTCGACTTTGACAACAGATCCTGCAGATTGCTTGCGAGCGAAGTCATGCGAACCCGCTCATTACGCATGGCCATGGCTTTCTGGCGCGAGAACATGCTGACCAGCCTTTCCATCATCGTGAAGCTCTGCATGCTCTCGAATTCAGAGCCGAAACTGTTTGTGACATCCTCAAGGCTGATGATCAGATCAGCAATGTTGGCTTCCATCACTTTTTGCTGACGCAGAACATCACCAATGCGCGCGTTCTCAATATCGAAATTGACATCGCCAATGGATTCTATGTCAGTCATATCCTGCAGGACCTGGCCGCTTTGCTCGATCTTCGAGCGCATATCGGTCATCATTTCCTGAGTCTTGCTGATTTCCTGTTCGAATGTCGTTTGGTCCGCCATTTCAATCCACCCTAATTCAAGTGATGTGTTTCTTGTTCTAGATATAGGAACGATTGTGTCGCCACAAAAGGTTAGTCGTACAAAATTCAACCTGCTTTGTGTTAAAATCGACACAACCCTACTTATGGGAAGTGAAAACCTGTAATCATCATGATTTATGCTGCACAGCTTTTCCAAAATTTCGTAAAACAGTGATTGTATAGGTATTTATACTATCAAACCCAAGCAATGTCGCATCGCGCTTGCACTGCACCGGCCCATCTTGGCCAGCCGAATGGCGCAGCAAGGCGGGATAATAACATCTAACGCGACAGGAAGCAGCGAAATCAAGTGTCACGGCGCGAGAAAATCGCTGTCGCAATTCCTTGTGACGTATGGGTTGGACAGCATTAGCCGTCGGTGTGGATACGTTCTCTGGCTCAGGGCTTTTGCTCCGAGACTGCAACATTCCCTTCC
>JAJFHB010000380.1 GCA_021775795.1 Hyphomicrobiales bacterium
GCGGAGGAAACATCCCGCCTGATTGGCAATGGTGCATATGTGGGCGCAACACTGGATCGGCGCTGCGGTTCTGTTCAGCCGTTGAGCTATGCCCGCGGTCTGGCCCGGGCAGCGCTTAAAGAAGGCGTGGAAATTTACGCCCGCTCTGAAGTCACATCTATCGACCGTATCGGGGGAGGCTGGCGTGCGAGATGCAATGGCGGCAGTGTTCGTTGCGGTCGTCTCATTCTTGCAACCAACGCCTACAGCGGCAGTCTTTATGGCTCGCTGGGGCGCAGTTTTCTGCCGATCAACAGTTTTATCGTTGCTACAAAGCCTTTGTCTGAGAATATAAGAGGCAGCATTCTACCCGAGGGACATGTGGCGTCTGATACGCGCAAATTCCTTCTCTATTTCAAGCTCGACGCTCAGGGGCGCCTTCTTGTCGGCGGGCGCGGCAGCTACGGCGATCCGATGAATAACGAGGCGTTCCTCCATATCGAGCGCTCGATAGCCAAGCTGTTTCCGCAGGTCGGCGGCACAGAATATGATTTTCATTGGTCAGGCCGCATTGCGGTGACGCCCGACATGTATCCGCATGTACACGAGCCGGAGCCTGGTCTCATCATGGCGCTTGGGTATTGTGGGCGAGGCGTTGCTCTGGCCACGGCGATGGGCGCTGAGGTCGGCAAATATGCAGCCAGCGGTGATGCAGATGCTCTGCCCTGGCCGGTGAGCCACATTCGTACCATACCGCTTCACAGCGCTCAGCGGTTGTATGTGGCTGCCGCCACGCTGTGGTATCAGACCGTTGATACATTCAGATAGACCCCAAACGACAGGATGAGTTCACATGAAAAAGCTAATGGAACTGGCAGCCGATCTTGATCAGGGGCAGACCACCGCCCGGGCACTTGTAGAGGGGTGTATCGAGCGCGCAAGCGATCCGGACGGAGAGGGCGCCCGCGTCTTCATTTCGCGCAATGATGATGCCGCACGCATGGACGCCGATCATATGGACAAGCTGCGCAGCCAGGGCCGCCACCCATCCCCATTTGCCGGCATTCCCGTTTCCTACAAGGATCTGTTCGATGTCGCCGGCGAAGTGACGAAAGCCGGTTCAAAGATTTTGCGGGATGCGCCGGCGGCAAAACGCGACTGTCCTTCAGTTGCACGTATGCGGGCGGCAGGCTTTGTCCAGATTGGCCGCACAAACATGACCGAGTTCGCCTTTTCCGGCGTAGGCATCAATCCGCATTATGACACGCCACGGAATGCCTATGACCGGGCGACGGGGCGCATTCCCGGCGGCTCTTCATCCGGCGCTGCTGTTTCCCTGACAGATGACATGGCAGCTATCGCCCTTGGCACGGACACGGCTGGTTCCTGCCGCATTCCAGCAGCCTTGAACGGTGTTGTTGGTTACAAGCCCACCGCGCGCAGAGTGCCGACGAACGGCGTCTATCCGCTTGCATCATCGCTTGATTCTGTCGGACCGCTTGGCAACTCTGTGATCTGCTGTGCCGTGGCGGATGCGTTTCTGTCTGGCGATACGGCCGGTGGTGTGGCCCCGTGTGATGCCCGAAACCTCAGGCTGGGTGCGCTTCAGAGCTTTGTTCTGGATAATCTGGATCCCGAAGTTGCCAGCGCCTATGAGGCCAGCCTGAAGGCACTCTCGGATGCTGGTGCGCGGATAGAAGATGTGGAGATCCGCGAACTGATGGAGATCCCACAAATTTACGCAAAGGGTGGACTTGCCCCGGCCGAGGCCTATGCCTGGCACCGGCCGATGCTTGAAAAGTCCTATGACGATTATGATCCCCGTGTGGGCAGCAGGATCATGCTGGGTGAAAAACAATCCGCATCGGACTACATCGACACAAAGAATGCCCGCAGCCGGCTCATTCGGGCCGCAAATGCCGCCTCACGGGGGTTCGATGCCCTGCTGATGCCGAGTATTCCGCTTGTGGCACCGCCCTTCAGCGCCTTCGAGAAGGACGATGACTATATTCAGATCAACATGCGCATTTTGCGTAACACTGGTGTTGGCAATTTCCTTGATCGCTGTGCCATCTCCATTCCCTGTCATAAGCCGGATTCGGGCCCTGTCGGTCTAATGCTCATGGGGGAGACAGGGGCAGACAGGAAGTTGTTTTCAACCGCTGCAGCTGTCGAGGAAGTGATCGATGAGATGCGGAACAAGGGCTGAGCGAAAGAGTAAATATACAAAGCCCAGAATCACTTGGCCGCCGATGTTCAGAATTTGATTCTGCCTTCATAGGCGCCCGATTCAGATTTAATATTGGCTGTGATCGCTGGGTGTTAGAATTTTGGTGAAAACGAATTGATGCGGAATTTTGTGGAAGGCGCCCCATATCAGGGGCAATGCAACCCACAAATCCAAAGTTAGGAGCGATGTTCCATGTTCAGAATAGCAGCAATTGCGGGAACCTTCATTCTTACTGCCGGACTGGCCGGCGTACCGGCCATCAGCGCGCTGGCAGACGAGCAGGGCGGTAACTGGGCAAGCCAGCAGGCCTACGACGATCGTGATGATCGCGGGCAGGGCGCCCATAACAGCAACAGTGACAGCACCGGATATTGCCATCAGGGCTTCTACAACGTGGAGCACTGCTCCAACAGCCGGGACAACCTGCGTTATGGTCCCTATCAGCGTGATTTCGCGTTCGAACAAGGCCTGCACATTCTGCGTTGATGCAGCAGGTGCGTTTGATATTTGATCTCATTTAGGCCGGTTGTGGAGCGCGTTTGTCTGCAACAGGCCTTTGCATGTTTGCCGTTCAGGCGCATTGAAAGTGCGATCAACCGAATCACCGAAGAGGTTGTTTCCAGGTGTCGGTCTTGTTGATGTTCACTCAGGCCGCCCCTGCATACCAACTTATACATGTTTTATGTACAGAGAGAATGCGAACGCACGCAGAACATAAACGCAGTATCTCAATATTATCAATAACTTAAAAATTTCCTTGCCAATGAGAACAAAAGTGGTACAAACCCAGCTCAATTGCAACCTTGAACCCCATATGAAATAAGGAGCGGGCTGATGGCGCAAAACTCACTTCGTCTCGTGGATGGCGACACAATGGATAAGACCAAAGCACTCGACGCAGCTCTGAGCCAGATCGAACGGGCGTTCGGCAAGGGTTCGATCATGAAGCTCGGCAAGAACGAGCAGGTGGTCGAAATTGAAACAGTTTCGACCGGCTCGATCGGCCTCGACATTGCACTTGGCATAGGCGGCCTGCCGCGCGGCAGGGTGATCGAGATTTACGGACCTGAATCGTCCGGTAAAACCACTCTTGCTCTGCACACCATTGCTGAGGCTCAAAAGACAGGGGGCATTTGCGCCTTCGTCGATGCGGAACATGCTCTCGATCCGATTTATGCGCGCAAGCTTGGTGTCAAACTGGATGAACTTTTGATCTCCCAGCCAGACACCGGTGAGCAGGGGCTTGAAATCGCCGACACTCTTGTGCGTTCCGGGGCGATTGATGTGCTTGTGATTGACTCGGTTGCAGCCCTTACGCCGCGCGCTGAACTCGAAGGCGAGATGGGTGACAGTCTGCCCGGTCTCCAGGCGCGCCTTATGAGCCAGGCCCTGCGCAAGCTTACAGCGTCGATTTCGAAGTCGAACACGATGGTTATCTTCATCAACCAGATCCGGATGAAAATCGGGGTCATGTTCGGCAGCCCGGAAACCACGACCGGCGGCAATGCCCTGAAGTTTTACGCCTCTGTCCGTCTTGATATACGCCGTATCGGTGCGATCAAGGACCGGGATGAAATTGTTGGCAACCAGACCCGCGTAAAGGTTGTGAAAAACAAGGTCGCACCGCCTTTCAAACAAGTTGAATTCGACATTGTTTATGGCGAAGGCATTTCCAAGAACGGTGAACTGATCGACCTTGGGGTTACCGCTGGCATTGTTGAGAAATCC
Organism: Hyphomicrobiales bacterium; assembly: GCA_021775795.1. GTDB lineage: Bacteria > Pseudomonadota > Alphaproteobacteria > Rhizobiales > JAJFHB01 > JAJFHB01. The sequence goes on from JAJFHB010000380.1 coordinate 3,938, forward strand.
GGCTCCTGGTACTCCTATGACAGTAATCGGATCGGGCAGGGCCGGGAGAACTCAAAACAGTTCCTACGCGAAAACCCGGATGTGGCTGACAGCATTGAACACAAAATTCGTGCAAATGCGGGCCTCATTGCGGAACAGTTTCTTGAACCCACACCGGCAAAGCCGGGCGAAGAGGGTGATGAGGAAGGCGATACCGGCGACGTTGAAGCCGCCGTTTGATCCGCAAGAACTGACCAACTCTTTGATTTTAACGTCGTGGCACATCGGCCGCAGGCCTTCCCCCCTGTCCTGCAGCGTCCCTGAACCCGCTTTACAGATGTGCCACGACATGCAGTCTCAACCTTGGCCCAGCCCCCTCCGGGTATGAGCCAGTTCGGCTGCATGGCAGTGGCGCCCCTCATACGGGCGCCATTGTTTTTTGGGTAATCGGCTCAACTGCAATCCAGATAAACAACTGAGATGTGATGCGCGGGCGATGCGAACATCACACCGGTTTTTCTACATCCAGTGGACGTCATGCAGGCTTGCGGTTACAAAGCCCACCAACATGATGGTTGCGATCACAGGCAGTGCTCTGTCGTGCGGATGGTGGCCCAAAACGCATAAGTGCTGATGGAACGAAAATGGCAAGTGTAAACGAGATCAGGTCTACCTTTCTGGACTACTTCCGCAAGAACGATCACCAGGTCGTTTCATCGAGCCCTCTTGTGCCGTTGAACGATCCCACCTTGATGTTCACAAACGCGGGCATGGTGCAGTTCAAAAATGTTTTCACCGGAATGGAAAAGCGGGACTATGCGCGTGCCGTAACCTCTCAAAAATGTGTCCGTGCGGGCGGCAAGCATAATGACCTCGACAACGTGGGTTACACCGCGCGCCATCACACGTTCTTTGAAATGCTTGGAAACTTTTCCTTTGGAGACTATTTCAAGGACCATGCAATTGAACTTGCCTGGAACCTGATTACGAAAGAGTACGGCGTCCCTGCAGATAAGTTGCTGGCCACTGTTTATGCAGAGGATGATGAGGCTTTTGATCTTTGGCGGAAGATTGCAGGCCTTCCGGAAGACAGAATTTTGCGGATCGCCACCCATGACAATTTCTGGGCGATGGGTGACACGGGGCCTTGCGGGCCCTGTTCCGAAATATTCTTTGATCACGGAGACCACATTCCAGGTGGCCCTCCGGGCTCCCCCGATGAAGATGGTGACCGTTTCATCGAGATATGGAACCTCGTCTTCATGCAATACGAGCAGTTGACGCTGGACGAGCGTGTAGACCTGCCGCGCCCTTCTATTGATACGGGCATGGGCCTGGAGCGTATTTCTGCGGTTCTTCAAGGCACCCATGACAACTATGAAACTGACCTCTTTCAGGCATTGATGCGGGCTTCCGAGGAGGCAACCCATACGTCTGCAACGGGGCCGCACGGTGCGAGCCACCGGGTCATTGCTGATCATTTGCGGGCGACGAGCTTCCTCATTGCAGATGGTGTGACACCGTCCAATGAGGGCCGGGGCTACGTGCTTCGCCGTATTATGCGTCGGGCAATGCGCCATGCGCACATATTGGGCGCGGAAGACCCATTGATGTGGCGGCTGGTGCCGTCTCTGGTGCGTGAGATGGGCCAGGCGTTCCCTGAGCTTGTCCGTGCAGAACCAATGATCACAGAGACCCTCAAGCTTGAGGAAACACGCTTCCGAAATACTCTCGCTCGTGGGCTCAAAATTCTCGAGGACGAAACAACTTCGCTGTCAGACGGTGACAGTCTCGATGGTGAAAGTGCCTTCAAGCTCTACGACACCTATGGTTTTCCCCTGGATCTGACTGAAGACGCGTTGCGGGTCCGTGGCATTGGCGTGGATACGGATGGATTCAATGCGGCTATGGAGCGTCAGCGTGCGGACGCGCGAAAAGCGTGGTCCGGTTCGGGTGAGGCGGCGACCGATCAAATCTGGTTTGCGCTGCGTGAAGACGTCGGTGCAACGGAGTTCTTCGGTTATGATTCCGGTGTGGCGGAGGGGGTGGTCACGGCCATTGTTGCCGATGGTGTCCGAAGCGAAACCATAGAAGCGGGCGGTCGCGCCGGTATTATTGTGAGCCAGACACCCTTTTACGGTGAATCGGGCGGTCAGGTTGGCGACCGCGGTTTCATCCGCACCGGTGATGGCGCCGTGTTTGAAGTCGAAGACACCCAGAAAAAGCTGGGAGATGTCTTTGTACACTCCGGCAAGCTTGTTGAGGGACAGATCCGCGTGGGCGATGCGGTGTTTCTGTCTGTCGATGAGACACGCCGTGGCGGCTCCCGCATCCATCATTCGGCCACCCACCTGTTGCATGAAGCGTTGCGGCAGACGTTGGGCGAGCATGTGGCGCAGAAAGGTTCACTCGTCGAACCAAACCGCCTGCGCTTTGACTTCAGCCACGCAAAATCCATGAGCGATGAGGAAATCACCGCTGTGGAGAATATTTCAAACGACATTGTCTGGCAGAATGGTGAAGTGGTGACGCGCCTTATGGGTGTCGATGAAGCCATTGCAGAAGGCGCGCAGGCACTGTTCGGTGAAAAGTACGGTGAAGAGGTTCGTGTTGTCAGCATGGGCCGGCAGGAAGGCCCGGAGGGCAATCAGCCTGTTTACTCGCTGGAACTTTGCGGCGGCACACATGTGCGGCGCACCGGTGACATCGGCTTGATAAAGATTGTCAGTGAAGGTGCTGTTGCAGCCGGTGTTCGCCGCCTCGAGGCACTGGCGGGTGAGGAAGCGCATGCCTATCTGGAAACTCAGGACCGTCGCGTACGCGATGTGGCGGCACTTTTGAAAACATCGACGGATGATGTCACCACCCGGGTTGCCGCTCTCGTTGAAGAGCGGCGCAAACTTGAGCGCGAACTGGCTGAGGCAAAGAAGAAGCTTGCCATGGGCGGCGGCAATGAAGCGGACGCTGAAAGTGCCGTGTCGGAAATCAATGGCGTAAAACTGATGGCGCGCAAGCTTGAAGGTGTCAATCCGAAGGATCTGCGAGGCCTTGCAGATCAGGGCAAGCAACAGCTGAAATCCGGAGTGGTCGCCTTTGTCGGCGTCAATGAAGGAAAGGCCGGACTGGTCGTCGGGGTAACTGATGATCTTGTCGAGACCTGTAGCGCCGTTGATCTGGTGCAGGCTGGTGCAGAAGCGCTCGGTGGCAAAGGTGGTGGCGGCCGTGCAGACATGGCTCAGGCGGGCGGACCGGACGGCGACAAGGCAGAGACTGCATTGGAAGCCATTCGGGTGCGGCTGGCTGAACTCACTTCTAGAGGCTGATGGTAGCGCTTATCGATTGTGCCTTGCCCTTTGGCGCGCGCCGCAGGAACATGATCCATGGCAAGTGACCAACTGAGTCTTCTCCGGCGGCTGCGTATACGCTCCCACGATCTGCTTGAAGCGGGAACCTCTGAAGACCGCCTCAGCGTGGTTGTGGATTGCTTTTTGATCGCGCTGATCATTCTCAATGTCATTGCCTTTTCCCTTGAAACCGTTGAGAGCGTCGACGCGGAATGGGGACGTCAGCTTCGGTGGTTTGATGTCGGTTCCGTTATCGTCTTCACCATCGAGTATTTGCTTCGTATCTGGAGTTGTGTCGAGATCCCGCCCTTGCGTCATTTGAAGGGCTGGAAGGCACGGTTACGCTTTGCTGCGCGTCCGATGCTGATCATAGATCTGCTCGCGATCTTGCCGTTCTATCTTGCCTTTCTTGGCTTTGATCTGCGCGTCTTGCGGGTTCTGCGTTTGTTGCGCTTCTTCAAGATCGCACGCTATTCGCCGGCACTGCAGACACTGGGGCAGGTAATAGCGAACGAACGCCATGCGCTTTATGGCACCGTGATCATCATGGCCGCGCTGCTTTTGACGTCGTCGACCATCATGTATTTCCTAGAACGCCATGTTCAGCCTGATGCCTTCGGCAGTGTGCCGCAGGCCGCCTGGTGGGCGCTGTCCACGCTCACGACTGTGGGATATGGCGATGTAACGCCGGTTACAGCGCTGGGCCAGTTGTTTGGCGGTCTGGTCATGATATTCGGGCTTGGCATGTTTGCCTTGCCCATCGGCATCATGGCGACCGGTTTCAGTCAGGAAATC
>JAJFHB010000039.1 GCA_021775795.1 Hyphomicrobiales bacterium
CAGGCAGGAGGTTGAGCCTGACACGCTTGCCGATTGGGTGGAGCTATTTGCACTTGTCGTGGTGCTTTCAAATCCGCCCTCTGCCAGAGCTGGCGTTAACGTGGTGACCATGGCAATGGAAGCGATACACAGGTAGCGACGCATGTTATTCCCAACAACTCTTAACTGTCCTGTTTTGGGAGTTTGCAGGAAGCGTGCCATTAGAAGGTTCAGATCAAACAGAATGGCAATAGTGTGAAAAAGCCGTCCGAACTTCCTCGAAGCACGCCTCCGCGTGGCCCCAGGCCCGAGCCTATGCTCAAGACTGCAGAGGAAATGTCTAAAGCCATAAGGCGCATCGTGAAGAGGCAGCTGAGCAGCGCTCAGAATAGTCAATATGACGTGCTGGTGTGTATCCGCTCTGTGGATGCAGCGCGGGCAGTGTTCGAAAGCGTACCGGTAGAGGGCACGGCCATGGTCTACGGAAATGCTGTGATGGCTGAGTTAGACAAGTTACACGAGACCTATTGGGATAATGACGGGGAATATACCTCGCGAGGCATGGTTGGTGATGTTTGTACCGACGTGGGACACCTTCTCAAGAGACAGTGGTCACTCGAACATCCTCACATAGACGAGAAAGAAGCCCGCACAGTCCTTATCAGGGAGATGGCCGAACTCTCCCGCTTAATTCCCGGACCGCCCGGCGACACCGGAGAAACGGTCATCATGATTGAGGCTCAAGGGGAAAGCGGTACGCTTTACCATGTGGCAACGACATTTGAAGTGACGGCGCCTCGGGAATTTGACATGCATGGAAAAATCTATGCCGACGAGACCCGCCAAATCCTAATTTGCGAAGACAGGCTGGAGTTGATTTGCGACGACTGACCAGATGCAACAATGTGCAGGCGGGCAGGGTCGCGAGCCAGCGAGAATTCATTTATACGGTCGATGCCCTTTCCTCACTATCAATGAGCATTGCGACCTTGATACTGCAGCTTTCCACGTAGAACGACTGTCATGGCATCACCGCCAGAACATCGTGACAAGCCCGCATCCCTCGCGTTACGCTGCTCTAGAAGCGCAAATGGCAACCTGTTCCTCACATCTGGCTTGAAGGAATGGCGGTGAATTTTGAACGAGCACGCCCGATTGGGAGCTATCCCGGAAATCTCGGTTGGATCGGAACCACGGCTTGAACGGGGTGTGTTGTTCCCATGCCGGCGCGCTGCAGGGCCGTCGATTTGGTGGCATTGCCTGAACGTGTGGTTTACACGATGACGGTCGGTCGCAGTAAAGCGTGGCGTTGGGCCCGGGCTTTGTCGGACGTGGTATGCTTTGGTCTGGCCTATGCGACCGCTCGTTTCTTCATGAGCACGCCCGAACCGCTGGATCCCGAGCGCACCTGGGGATACCTGACCCGCAAGCTGCAACCGTGGCAGCTGGCGCTCATCAACGGCTACCCTTTCCGGTTCCAACGCCGGTGGCTGCTTGCCCGCGCGTTTGCCCGCAGCCACGCTGCGGGCATCGAAAATCACTACGACGTTTCCAACGATTTCTATCGGCTGTTCCTCGATCACGAGTTCATGTTCTACAGCTGCGCCGACTTCGAAAGTCCAGACGACACGATTGAAACGGCCCAGCGTCGTAAGGCCCTCCATCTTCTCAACCTGATCCAGCCTGCGGAGGGAGAGCGGATCCTGGACCTCGGTTGTGGTTGGGGCGGCATGATACGGCAAATTCATTCTCACACCGGCGGCAAAGCGGAGATCCGGGGCATGACCCTGTCAAAGGAACAGGCGCGCCACGTTAGGGAGAACTACGGCTACGACGTCTTGCTTGAGGACTTCATAACGACGAAATTCGAGCCGGCATCGTACGACAAGATCTACGGTATCGGCTCGATGGAACACGTCAGGACGCATGAAGTGCCGCCGCTCCTGCGCCGCCTGCACGAGGCACTGGCGCCGGGCGGTCGGCTGGTACTGCATTTCTTCTCATTGGACGACGATCCCCTGCCGACCAGCATGATCACCAGCCAGATCTTTTTTCCGGGGTCGGCATTGTCCCTGAATGATGATTTTCTCAAGGCAGCCCGTGACGCTGACTTTAATATTGTCCATGATTCAAGCCACGATTATCGACCCACCCTCCGAGCCTGGTTCGATCGCCTGGTTGAAAACCGCGAAGAGGCTGTGGCGCTGGCGGGCCTTGAAACCTACAACCGCTACCTCGTGTTTTTTGCAGTGTCGTGGGTCTTTTTCGAGCAGAAACAGGCGACTGTGCACCGCTTTGTCCTCGAAAAGGCTCATTGATCCGGCGGGCTCGAGGAAGTCTAGTCAGAGCAGGTCGATCGCAGCGTGGGCATTACTTCTTACCCTCACCTGAGGTGCAAACAGAGCCCCTTGGCCTAACTTGCCCAGATAGTCCGCTCACCTCAATCACACATCAATGCTGGCGCGCTGTGGTGTGGTGTATGCATTCGCACTTCATATCTTCTTCGGCCAGATCGACACGAAGTCTGGTGCAGAATTTGGGCATTTCAGTTGCGCTCAGATCGGTGCGCTCTCGGAAATGGCCACAACCCTCACATTTGCCGGGTATCGGCTGTCCAGGCGGCTCATAAATTCCAACCAGGACGTCATGCAAAGTATTTTCAAGTGAGGTTAGCTGTTCCTTCGATAACAAGGACATTGCTTGGGAGAGGGCGCCTTGCCGCCCGTTCCGGGTAACAGATTTTGCATCTTCTGTGAGCTCGAACAGCACGCTGCGTTGATCTTGAGGGTTCGGTACTCTACGCAACAGTCCGCGCTTTACCAAACCGTTGATCGTTTGAGAAGAACTCGCGCGTGTCGTGGAGTGGAAGCTGGCAAATCCGCCGACTGTGCGGGAATAATTGTTGAATCTTTGAAAATACACCAGGGCGGCCCACTGCGCGTTCGTAAAGTTCGCAGGCTTGCTCCCGACGAAACTCAGCCTGGACAAGAATTGCAGTTTAAGAACAGATTGATCCGGCATGATCTATATCGACTCGTTCTTCTAGCGCTTGCTGCTTCGAATGCTTGGAGCCTATTAGTTCAGTTACTTAACAACTAATTCGTGCAATGTTAATCACATTATAGTCATCGTTGCAATGGAAGCAAATCAAGTGAGATTGATTTTCTATTCATCCCTACTGCGCGAGGCGTGTGATGCAAGAACAACAGAGTGTGACAGGGTCGGAACGGTTCTTTGCTGAGAACGATATCATCGTCAGCAAGACCGATCTCAAGGGGCGCCTGACATATTGCAACAAAGTTTTCCTGGATATCGCGGGCTACACTGAACGCGACTGTATCGGGCAGCCGCACAGCATGATCCGGCATCCAGACATGCCGCGCTGCGTCTTCAAATTGTTGTGGGACACAATACAGGCCGGAAACGAAATCTTCGCCTATGTGCTCAATCGAGCAGCCAACGGAGATCACTATTGGGTCTACGCCCATGTCACGCCAAGTATCGGCGAGGGCGGCACCATTGTCGGATATCACTCCAACCGCCGTGTGCCCGATAGAAGCATATTGGACAGCACAATAACTCCTCTGTACCGCGAGCTGCTCGCAAAGGAGCGAGAACACCGCAACGGCAAGGAGGCCCTGGCCGCATCATCGGGAATGGTCAGTGACCTCCTGGCGCAGAACCATGTGCAGTATGACGAATTCATTGCAACGTTGCGGTAGTCCTGCTGAGGGCGTTCCGCATGGGGACTTACAAGACAGGGGCATCGAGGTGAACAATGTTTAGAAATGACGCGCGATCCGCAATTTCGAAAGCTCGCAAAGTATGCGAAGCGGTAAGTCAAGGCGACTTTGAAACAAGAGTGCTGGATATAACCGAAAAGGGCGAAGCAGGAGAGATGCTGCATGCCATCAATCTGTTGATTGACAGAACTGACGCCTATATTCGCGAATCCAAAGCATGCCTCGGCTATGTCAGCAAGAACCAGTATTTCCGCACAATTTCAGAGCGCGGAATGGTAGGCGCATTTGGCGAAGCCGCGACAACGATAAACGAAGCGACTGACTCAATCGCCAAGAGAAGCGAAGAGTTCTCAGACATCGCGACGAGATTTGAACAGCAGCTCGATGCCGTCGTAACCACCGTCACAACAACAGTAGACCAGTTGGAGGCCACGTCCAATGCGGTGAGTTCGGCCTCGTCGGAGGCCAATGAGAAGTCAGTGACAGTTGCAGCTGGAGCAGAGGAAGCTTCGGTCAACATGCAAAATGTGTCAGCGGCGACAGAAGAACTCACTAGTGCCATCGGAGAGATAAGCAGGCAGGTCGCTCATGCCGCCGAACTCACCGACGATGCTGTCCACAAATCTTCCGGAATGAGCCAGCAGATCACAAGCCTCGCCGCTGCCTCGGACAAGATCGGCGCCGTTGTTTATCTGATACACGAGCGACCAGAGCAGACCAACCTTCTGGCGCTGAACGCGACAATTGAAGCTGCTCGTGCAGGTGATGCAGGTAAAGGGTTTGCGGTGGTCGCCAACGAGGTCAAGGCACTCGCCGGTCAGACGGCCAAGGCAACAGAAGAAATCTCATCCCATGTTGCTGAAATTCAAGGAGCCATGGACAGTGCCGTTTCCGGGAACAATGATATCTCCGGCACAATCTCCAATGTTAGTGAGATCTCGACAACCATTGCATCCGCTGTCGAGCAGCAAAGTGCTGCAACACAGGAAATCGCGCGCAGCGTGGAGGAGGCCGCTGTCGGAACCCGTGACGTCAGCGAATCCATCACGCATGTCAGCTCAGCCACCGAGGAAACGCAACAGGCCGCAACGCAGGTTTTGGTATCGTCGACGGAGCTGAGCCAACAAGGCGGCGTATTGAACGAACTGCGGGCTGAGATGGCTGAATTCCTGACTGAGTTACGCAAGACGGGCTAACGGGCAACTGCGTTTGAGCCGCCGCTAGAACGGCACGACTAAGTGTCCAGAGAGTTCCAACACTCGGGGGGCAGGGTGACTGCAAAACTCGACCTGATACCAAAGCTGCGCGAACGGGGATGTACACTCCCAAAATCGGGCCCACGGCTTGTGGCAGATCTTGAATGTGTGCGGGCGGGAATCGTTCAGCTCATGCAGATTGTATCAACTCAGATTGCTGGAAGTCAGCCAGAGGCTGCCGGAAAACTCAAAAACTCACTGCAATCGATGCTGA
>JAJFHB010000381.1 GCA_021775795.1 Hyphomicrobiales bacterium
CTTTATCAACGCCTGGCCGGATACGGGTTTAAGTCTTGCGGCTGAGCACGGGCTTTCCCGCGAAGATCTGAACAGCACCTATCTCGTCATAAGTAACGGCAAGGCGCTTGTCCGCTCCGACGGCGTGGTGGAAATACTCCAGCATCTCAAGGCCCCATGGAGATGGCTACGCGTTATGCGTTTTATTCCGCGTTCTCTGAGAGATGCGGTCTATTCGAGTATTGCCGCGCGCCGTTACCGCTGGTTTGGCTATGAGGAAAGTTGCTTTGTCCCAACAGGCGACATGCGCCACCGGTTTATCGATCGCTGAACTAGAGCATATCAACTTGAAATGCTCTAGCTCTCGGTTACTGCTTGTTGGCAAATGTTATGGAGCCGGGCGGTCAGCGTTTTACCGGTGCTGATAGTAATAGCTGCTGCCATATTCATCGCGGTAGGCTTCCAGCGGGTTCCACAGACCGCTGCGGTCATGCCAGCCGTAGTAGCTGTTTCGTGAGCGGTAACGATCTTCCCAATAGGCGTTGAAATCGGAGGCACTTGCCGGTCCGCTCGAGGATGAGCCTTGCCGGTAAAACAATCCACTGGCAGAGGAGAGATAGGCGCCATGGACCCAACCCCGGTGGCCCCTCCAACTCGTGTCACACCAGCGGAAGTTATCGTCGCAACCGTAAATGACAACGCGCGCGCCAGCAGGAATTACAGTGACGATGGCATAACTCGTGCCGTCTCCAGAGCGCATATTGACGACGGCCGTTGCCGTTGCTTCTTCGGCAGCAGATGCCGTGTTCAAAGTGGCAAGCATCAAGGTGAAAATCAGGACTGGAGCGGAGAGGATGGATTTTAAGGTCATAGGCCCTGTGCTTTCTTGCGAGCGCGTCACTTCACGACAAAGGTTGTGACGAAGGCTGGCCGTTGCAAGTGACACAATGATGCAGCATGAACTCAAACGGGTCAGCGGCGAACTGACCCTTATGGGACGTTAGAGCTCTTCTCAGACGCGCAAATCTGATGATTGCCCAGCCGGGTGCTGCAAGAAACTCCCGCGGTTACAATGAAACCCCTTGACGTTAACCCCTGCCTTGCCCATGTTTGCGCCGCTATGAAAACGGCAGTTTATATACCCGCCTTTCACATTTGTGACGGCATTATCATTCAAAGCTAGCACCACGCTGGCTTGGCGGCCGTTCCTTTTCCAGATCACAAATGAACGACCCGGCCAGCACCCGGCAGGGGAAGATTCGTGAATTTGCAGTTTTACAATACGCTGACGCGCCAGAAGGACAGGTTTGTGCCGATCGATCCGGCACGGGTTCGCATGTATGTTTGCGGGCCGACGGTCTATGACCATGCGCACATCGGCAATGCTCGCCCGATCATTGTATTCGACCAGTTGTTCAGGCTGTTGCGACAGGCCTATGGGCCTGAGCACGTCATTTATGCGCGCAACATCACCGACGTTGACGACAAGATAAACAACCGTGCCCGCGAAGAAGGTGTGCCGATATCCGATGTCACAGCGCGCACCACCAAACAGTTTCACGAAGATATCGCCGCGCTGTGCGTGCTTGAGCCCTCGGTTGAACCTCGTGCCACAGACCATGTCTCAGAGATGATCGAGATGATCGAGGTGCTTATCGAGAAGGGCAATGCCTATGAGGCGGAGGGACATGTGCTCTTTCATGTGCCCTCCATGTCCGATTACGGCCGCTTTGCGCGGCGCTCCATGGACGACATGCTTGCTGGCGCCCGTATCGATGTGGCGCCTTACAAGCGTGATGCCATGGACTTTGTTCTGTGGAAACCTTCGTCGGAAGACATTCCCGGCTGGGACAGCCCCTGGGGCCGCGGCAGACCCGGCTGGCTCATTGAGTGCTCTGCCATGGCGAAGGCGCATCTGGGGGAGCTCTTCGACATTCACGGTGGTGGTATCGATCTGACCTTTCCTCACCATGAGAATGAAGTGGCGCAGTCGCGCTGCGCTCATGACAGTGAGCTGATGGCCAATGTCTGGATGCACAACGGTTATCTTCAGGTCGAGGGCGAGAAGATGTCCAAATCTCTCGGCAATTTTCACACCATTCACGACCTGTTGGACCAGTGGCCGGGTGAGGTTTTGCGTCTGCAGATGCTCATGACCCATTACAGGCAACCATTGGACTGGACTGATCAGCGTTGCCGAGAAGCGCGTGCGCTTCTTGAACGCTGGTACGAGCTTGCCGGCGATGCCGAGGCGTCAGCTGAGGTCCCATCTGAGCTGCTGGAACCTCTATGTGACGATCTGAACACACCAGCAGCGCTGACGGTCATGCACCGTATCGCGGATCAGGTGCAATCTGGCGAAACCACTCCGGCCGTCCTGAAGGCCGCCGCTAACTTCCTCGGCCTCCTGCAGCTTTCAAAGGAGGCGTGGAAAGACTGGAAACCGGCCGGCGTCGAGATTGATGCAGCCCACATTGATGAACTGGTCGCGGCGCGTTCGGCAGCCCGTGCGGCAAAGGATTTTGCTGAAGCAGACCGCCTGCGTGATGAGATTGTAGGCCTGGGTGTTATCATTAAGGATGGACCCGGCGGGACCGTCTGGGAGATCGCCCGATGACGGCTCAGGCCCGCGAGCGGCTCTATCTTTTCGATACCACTCTTCGCGATGGCGCGCAGACGAACGGCGTTGACTTTTCGCTCGAAGACAAGCGTCTCATTGCCCACATGCTGGACGGCCTCGGCGTTGATTATGTGGAAGGCGGTTATCCTGGTGCAAACCCGGTCGATACGGAGTTCTTTGCAGAAAACCCCGGGCTCAAGAAGGCGACATTCACAGCTTTTGGCATGACCAAACGCGCCGGGCGCAGTGCTGCAAACGATCCGGGCCTGGCAGCCCTGTTCGAGGCACAGGCCGATGCCATCTGTCTCGTCGCAAAGAGCTGGGATTTCCACGTTGACGTGGCATTGGGCATCTCGAACGAAGAGAACCTGGAATCGATCAGCGACAGTGTCGAAACGGTCGTTGCCCGCGGGCGCGAGGCGATGATCGATTGCGAGCATTTCTTTGATGGCTTCAAGAACAATCGTGACTACGCCCTTGGCTGTGCTCTAGCGGCTTACAATGCCGGTGCCCGCTGGATTGTCCTGTGTGACACCAACGGTGGAACGCTGCCTCAGGAAATTGAAGAGATCGTCACAGCCGTTACGGAACATGTCCCGGGCACGCACCTTGGCATTCATACCCACAATGATACGGAAAATGCGGTTGCAAACACCCTTGCAGCCGTGCGTGCGGGAGCCCGCCAGATCCAGGGGACGCTGAACGGTATTGGCGAGCGCTGCGGCAACGCCAACATGGTTTCCCTGATCCCAACCCTTCTGCTCAAGCAAGAATATGCCGAGCGCTTCGAGACCGGCGTTGCATCTGACGGACTGTCAGAGCTGACCCACATCTCGCGCGCCTTCGATGAGCTGTTGAACAGGGCGCCGAACCGCCAGGCCCCCTACGTCGGTGAAAGCGCCTTTGCAACCAAGGCCGGCATCCACGCCTCCGCCATTGTCAAAGAGCCGGAGACCTACGAGCACGTGAAACCGGAGTGTGTCGGCA
>JAJFHB010000382.1 GCA_021775795.1 Hyphomicrobiales bacterium
CGTCCTGAAGGGCGAAAATGTCCTCAAGCTTGCGATCATAGCGTTCGGCCCAGAGGTGCCCGCCGTCATCCCCGTCTATGAGCTGGGCGTTGATACGCACCAACTCTCCAGCCTTGCGGACACTGCCTTCCAGTACATACCGCACATTGAGGTCTCGACAGACTTGCCGGATATCGGGGCTCGAACCCTTGTAGGAAAACGACGAGTTTCGCGCGATAACCAGCAGGCCCGAAACCTTGGAAAGGTCGGTGATGATGTCCTCGGCAATGCCGTCTGCAAAGTAATCCTGCTGATCATCTCCTGACATATTGGTGAACGGTAACACTGCAACGGAAGGCCTCTCGCTTGCCTCTTCTGGCTTGGTGTTGGCTACCGCAGCAGTCGCGTTTGCCGGGCTCCAGCGATAGACCCGGAGAGGGCGGGGAATATTCTTCACTTGATGCTCGCCAGCATCCCGGAACGTGACTTCGGTGCGATTGCCAAGCCCTTCGTTGACGATGCCCGAAATGGCAATGCCTCCTGGTTCAGCCAGCGCTTCCAGACGTGCGGCGACATTGACGCCATCCCCGTAGATGTCATCGCCATCAACGATGACGTCGCCCAGATTTATCCCGATGCGCAAGACGATGACGCCTGGTTCTGACGCCATAGTGTTCTGAATGGAGATTGCGCATTCAACCGCGTCGACGACCGATTGAAACTCTACGAGCACCCCATCGCCCATGAGCTTGACGATGCGCCCGCCGTGGTCGGTCGTCTCGCGATCAAACACATCACGCCGGTGGGTTTTGAGCGCGCTTAGGGTGCCGCTTTCGTCTTCAGCCATGAGCTTCGAAAAGCTCACCACATCTGCGGCCAGTATTGCGGCTAGGCGTCGTGCCATACGGTAATTCCTTTTGCACGCAAGCTACTGGTGAAAATGCCGCGACGCCATGTTTTTACCGTCGGACGGTTGCGGATCGGGCCATGGGCGCTGCTCCACTGCAGGCCGTCATCGTAATTGCGCAATCGGCTCACCCAGTATGCTCATGTCAGGTTCGACACCAAGACCCGGTTTTTCGTTTGGCTGGATGAAGCCATCTTTGAACGCGGGCGCCTCCATATCATAGCGGAGCTGCGAAAAGTCCGTTGAGATGTAGGACGCAAGACAGGTCGCGGGTGAACTCGTCACGGCCAGATGCGCCTGTGCGGCGGCTGACAGGTCCGCACCCCACATATCGTCAATTGTCAGTACCTTTCCCGCTGCAACACACACATCTTTGATGAGCCGGGTGCCCGTAATGCCGCCGACGCGGGTAATCTTGCAGCCGATCCCTTCGAAACAGTCATCGGCCAGCGCCCGCAGCATGACACGAATGTCAGCCATACACTCATCGAGGATCATGGGCTGGCGTACCTGACGGCGGATCGACAGGCATTCTTCGTAAGTGAGGCAAGGCTGCTCGATGTAGTAATCAACGTCCTCTGTCGCCCGGCAGATGCGCAGCGCCTCATGTGTTTTCCATGCCTTGTTGGCATCCACGACCATGACCTCATCTGGCCCGATCAGGGCGCCGGCGGTTCGAATACGGTCAATTGCCAGTGCCACATCGTTGGTCTTGTTCTTGATCTGGAAGTGCCGGTAACCCTTCGCGCGATAGCTTTTGATATCGCGGGCGATCTGTGCGGTTTCATTGAATTCTACGGCACAATATCCCCGGGCACGTTCCTGCAAAGCACCACCTATCATCTGGTAGAGCGGCTTGCCGTGTGCCTTACCCACGAGATCCCAACAGGCGATATCAATGGTCGATTTGGCGTTGAGGCCTCCCATCAACCAGTCTTCCATCACAGCGTTGACGACGCCTGTTTGCGTCGGGTCAAGCCCCATCAAACCGGGAGCCATTTCGCCCAATGCGGCCCGCACGCCCTCAGCATGTTCGGGCTGATAGGTTGAGGCGATCGGGCAAACTTCAGCCCATCCCACATGCTCGGTGTCCGTTTGCAGGCACACAATCGTGTTGTCAAAACTGGCGTAGGTCCGGTTTGGAAACTGCTTGGGCTCATTGATCGGGATATCGATCTGGTAAAGGTCAATGCCGGTGATTTTCATGTGTGTGCCGGAGGTGGAATAAGAACCAGTTTGCCAGTGTGCGATTTGCTCAGAAAATCTTCCTGGGCAATTGCAATATCCTGGAGAGGGTAGCTGCGGGCCACAACCGGGCGGATTTCATTTCGTTCGATGTAACCGACAAGATTCTCAAACACTTCATCCTCCTGAAAGGTGCAGCCATAAAGCGTCAGGTCCTTGAGGTAGAGTGTGCGGATATCGATCTCGCTGATCGGCCCGCCAATTGCTCCTGCTGTCGCGTAACGCCCACCCGGGCGCAGCAGTTCCATGAAAGCGGGCCAGGCATCTCCGGCCACGAGATCAACTACCACGTCAACGCTGTTGTTACCCATTTCAGCCAGAACGTCCGTGTTGCGGTCTATTATCTGATCCGCACCAAGTGCCGTAACATCAGGGGCCTTGTTGGCGGAGCAGATGGCAGTGATGTGTGCACCACGGCGCTTTGCGAGTTGGACGGCGGCAGAGCCGACCCCTCCGGAT
>JAJFHB010000383.1 GCA_021775795.1 Hyphomicrobiales bacterium
TTTGCCTTCGGCCCTACATTCGGCGTCATCAGCCCTTTCGCGACCTTTGCCGAACCGCAGGCGGGACAGGCAAGTACACCTTGAGCCAACTGCTCATCATAATCCTCGCCGGAGCGGAACCAGCCGTCAAACTCATGGCCCTTGTTACAGCACAGCCGGAACGAAATCATGAGGCTAGCCTCCTGCCGTCCGAACCCACATCCCGGGACAGAATGTCAAACGGACGGTCATGCAGGAGTGCAGGAATACGGTCACGGGCGAGAATGCTTTCCTTCGGGTCAATATCCGCGAAGATGACACCTTCGCCGCTCTCCACTTCCGCCAGCACCTTGCCCCATGGATCAATAATGATGCTGTGCCCAAAGGTTTTCCGTCCGGCCTCATGCTCGCCTTCCTGAGCAGGTGCAAAAACGAAACTGCCGGTTTCGATCGCCCTGGCCCTCAGCAACACATGCCAATGGGCTCTGCCCGTGGGCACGGTAAATGCAGAAGGAACCGTGAGAAATGAGGCGCCGGCCCGCGCCAGCGTCCGGTAAAGATCAGGGAACCGCAGGTCGTAGCAAACTGTCAGGCCAATTCGGCCCCAGGGCAGATCAGCTACCACCGCTTCGGTTCCGGGCACATATCGGTTGGATTCCCGATAGGTCTCACCATCGGGCAGCGACACATCAAACATGTGAATCTTGTCGCACTGCGCCGCAATCACACCGTCTGGCCTGATCAGATAGGACCGGTTGGCCAGGCGATCTTCGCTGACCCGCACTGCAAGTGAGCCGATAAGCAGCCAACAGCTCAGTTCTGCCGCCAAAAGCTGAAAAGCCTGCAATGCCGGATCGTTTTCGGGAAAGTGTGTGTTGGCAAGAAGTTGCCGTCCATCCATCTCTATGAGGCCTGACATTTCAGGCGTCATGACAAGTTCCGCGCCATCGCTGACAGCGGCACGAACCAGCCGGCTCACCGTTGCAATATTCTCCTCAACGGTACGGCTTGCGCAAAACTGGATGCAGGCGGCTCTAAACACGATTGCTATCCTAAAGGCGGACTTCAGGGAGACAGCATACTGTCAAGTTCACCGTTTTTGTCCAGACCATAAAGTTCGTCGCATCCACCCACGTGTGTTTCGTCGATGAATATCTGCGGCACCGTATGCATGCCGCCGGCCTTCTCTGTCATCGTGCGGCGGGTCGCCGGATCGAACGTGACATCCACTTCATCATATGTGGCACCTTTCTGCGTTAGCAAGCGCTTCGCCGCGTAGCAGTAGGGGCACATTTTCGTGGTATATATCGTAACTTTTGTCATGGCACCCAAACAGGTGCTTGATTGCAGAATTGATGTCAACTGCCGATTAAAGCCGGCAGCACTCAACTGCCCGGAGTCACGGCTCTGCAGACCATGGCAAACACCAGCACATCGACGCGTTCAGCCCCCGCTTCAACAAGCGCATCGGCACAGGCTTCCACCGTTGAGCCCGTTGTCCACACATCATCAACGAGTATAACGCGCTTTCCGCGGAAGCGGCTTGCGGCCGCGGCCGGCACCTGGAATGCGCCGCGGACGTTGCGCCGCCGTTCCGTCAGGTTGAGCCCCACCTGTGCCCTGGTTGGCCGGGCACGGCAAAGGGAGAGTGCATCGACACTGACCATGCCCTGCAACCGTGCAATTTTGGCCGCAAGGATTGCTGATTGATTGAATCGCCGCTCCCACAACCGCCTGCGGTGCAGAGGCACGGGCACCAGGACGTCTGCCTGCTGCAGAAGGCCTGCACCGGCCCGCTGCATCAATCTGGACATGACGTCGGCGAGTTCATGCCTGTCCCTGTACTTCAACCCATGCACCAGATTGCGGGTAACTTCATCAAACTGAACCGCTCCTCTGACACACTCGATCTGTGTACTGCGCGCCAAGGCTGCTGCAGACAGGATGCCCTCTCCCGGATCATAGATGAACGGCCTTCCGCTGAGCGGGCACAGCGGCGGTTCGATGAAATCAACCTTGCTCCAACAATCAGGACATAAGCCAAGACCACCACCCGTGCGCGATCCGCACGCTGCACATTGCGGTGGCAACAGAAGGTCAACGATGCCCGCCAGGAACCTATGAAGCAGCCCGAAGGCGTGCTTAGAATTCCCTGTCCGGCGGGAGGATCTCTCCTGATCAACTGCCGAATTCATCTCTATCTCAGCCTTTCAGATCGCGTGCAGTATCTGCCAACTGTAGCAGTCCCGGGCCAATTGCAGTATCCAAGAACACAAATGGAACCAACGCCACATATGTTCGACCGCCAGACGCTACGTTTGCGCCGCGCCCGCATGGCCTCGCCAAAGGCCGGCTTCAATGATTTTCTGCTCTCGCACGCAGCCCTTGAAATCGCTGAAAGACTGGCTGTGGTAAACCGGCAGTTTGATAACTGCATCGCTTACAATGCGAACGGCGGCATGCTCGCCCGGGCCATTCGCGAGACCGGCAAGGCCGAGCAGGTCATTACCGCAGATTTCGTGCCGGCTGTTGCCGCACCCTGCCAGCCCGCTCTTGTCTTTGATGAGGAAATTCTGCCGCTGCGTGAGGCCCATATCAGCCTGATTGTCAGTGCTCTCACACTGCACTGGATGAACGACCTGCCGGGGGCCCTTATACAAGCCCGCCGTGCGCTTAGACCTGATGGCCTCTTTATCGCAGCGCTTTTAGGTGGCGACACATTGATGGAATTACGGCAGAGCCTGTTGCAGGCTGAAACCGAACTCTGCGGGGGTGTCAGCCCGCGCATCGCCCAGTTCGCCGATGTTCGCGATCTCGGGGGTTTGTTGCAACGCGCTGGTTTTGCCCTGCCCGTTGTGGATTCAGACCGCCTTACTGCGCGTTACGACACAGCCTTTGATCTGATGGCCGATCTCCAGGCGATGGGCGCCACAAACATAATGACGGGGCGGTCCAAGACGGCAACAGGCCGCCGTCTTTTTTCTCGCATGGCGGAGATTTACCATGACACTTATGCCCATGATGACGGTCGCATTCCGGCAACCTTCCAAATCATCTATCTGACCGGCTGGGCACCGCATGAAAGCCAGCAAAAACCACTGCGTCCTGGAAGTGCAAAAACCCGGTTAGCCGATGCGTTGGGTACCGAAGAAATAAAATTGAAGGGTTAAAGCAGAGATGCGAAGGCGTTGATCACCGCGGTGAGATAACCAACAACCGAGCCACTGCCAATGGCTTCAACGGCAGCAATTATGGATATGGAAATGATCACAGCGACAAGGCCGTATTCGATGGCGGTAGCGCCGTCTTCGTTTACGGCAAACCGCTTCACCAGAGAACTGAATGCACCCTTAATCATCACACTTAACGCAATTCACCGTTACCGACTGTTTCGACCCGTTCAACGCCTGTTCAGCAAATGAACCGCGCATTACCGTCGAAATCTCCCACCCGTCGCCCTGCCTCCAAAGTCACAACATATCAATCAAATGCGCGACCA